>JAHEDO010000084.1 GCA_024641185.1 Burkholderiaceae bacterium
GGTCGAGGCGATGTACGCCGGTCACGACGAGGATCCCTTCCTCTTCGCGCCGCGCAAGGACTGAGCGCGCCGTGATTCGACCTCGAACCGCTAAAGGCCGCCCGGGCCCCGAGGACAGTGCCCGCACTCCGACCGCGCGAGCAAATACGCCGCGCGGTCGCGCCCGCGCCGCGGAACCGCTCGACGAGTCCGGGCTGATGCATCTGGTGGGATACGCGACCACGCTCGCGGGGCTGGCGATCAACAAGCGCTTCGCGCGCCAGCTCGGCGCGCTGGGGCTTCGCATGGCCGAGTTCTCGATCCTGGTCCTCGTCGACACCAACCCCGAGGTCAACCAGAAATCCCTCGGTGAGACGCTCGACATTTCGCCGCCGAACCTGGCGGTCGTGCTGGACCGCATGGCCGAGCGCGGCTGGCTGCGGCGCGAGCGCAGCGAACGCGACCGCCGCGCGCACCTGATCCGGCTCACGCCCGAGGGCAAGGCGCTGACGCGCCGCGCCCTGCGCCTGAGCCTGGGCAGTGAGACCGAAGTGCTTGCATCGCTCAGCGCCGCCGAGCGCGGCCTGCTGATCGAGCTGCTGCACCGCCTGGTGCGGGGCGTGCGCCAGGGCGCGCGCGAGACATGCGGATCGACTGACATTTCGACGAATTCCAACCTCAATCGGTGACCACCATGAAGAAAATGGATCTGGCTTCCCTGATCGCGATCGACATCCACACGCACGCGGAAGTCTCGACGCGCGTGCTGCCCGACGAGGCCGAAACGGAGGCGCTGGAAGCTCGCGGCAAGTACTTCCGTTACGAGGTCAAGCACCCGACGATCGCCCAGATGGCGGCCTACTACCGCGAGAGGAAGATCGGTTTCGTCGTCTTCACCGTGGACCACGAGCGCGGCATGGGCATCAAGCGCATCTCCAACGAGGAGGTGGCGGAATCGGCGGCCGAGCACGCCGACATCTGCATCCCCTTCGCGAGCATCGACCCGGCGCGCGGCAAGATGGGCGTGCGGGAGGCGCGCAGGCTGATCAAGGACTTCGGCGTCAAAGGGTTCAAGTTCCACCCGATCATCCAGGGGTTCTTCCCGAACGATCGCGACTGCTACCCGTTGTACGAAGTGATCGCCGAGGCCGGGCTGCCCGCTCTCTTCCATTCCGGCCAGACCGGCATCGGCGCCGGCATGCCGGGGGGCGGCGGACTGCGGCTGAAGTACGGCAACCCGCTGTGCCTCGACGACGTCGCGGCCGACTTCCCGGAGATGCCGATCATCTCCGCGCATCCGGGCGTGCCCTGGCAGGACGAGCAGCTCTCCGTCGTGACGCACAAGCCGAACGTCTACATCGACCTGTCGGGCTGGTCGCCGAAGTACTTCGAGCCCAAGCTCGTGCAGTACGCGAACACGCTGCTCAAGACGAAGGTGCTCTTCGGCAGCGACAACCCGGTGATCCAGCCCGACCGCTGGCTGGCCGATTTCGAGAAGCTTCCGATCAAACCCGAGGTCCGTCCTCTCATCCTCAAGGAAAACGCCGCCCGGCTGCTGAAACTCGTATGAGCATCGTCACCGTTTCCAGGAACGACGGCATCGTCGAGCGCTGCCTGTACCCGATGATCAACGAGGGCCTTCGCATCCTCGAGGAAGGCATCGCGGTGCGCGCGAGCGACATCGACGTCGTCCGGACGGCCGGCTACGGCTTCCCGCGCTGGCGCGGCGGGCCGATGTTCTACGCCGACACGATCGGGCTCGACTAGGTGCTCGTGGGGCTGCGCACGTGCGGCAGGCAGCTCGGCGAGCCCTGAGGTGCCCGCGCGGGCAAGCCAGGCGCAAAATGATCTGGTGAGCCCCGATCGCAACGCACAGCAAGCCTGGGCGGCGAACGACGCGGACCTGCTCGCGGCGCTCGACGCTTCGACCGAAGGCCTGACGCAGGAGCAGGCGCAGGCGCGGCTCGCGCGCGACGGTCCGAATACGCTCAGGCCGCAGCGGCGCGCGACCGCGATGCGCATCTTCGCGGGGCAGTTCAAGAGCCCGCTGGTGCTCATCCTGGTGTTCGCCGCAGCCGTGTCGTTGATCACGCGCGACTGGGCCGACGCGAGCATCGTGCTCGCGATCATCGTCGCGAGCGCGCTGCTCGGCTTCTCGCAGGAGTACCGGGCGAGCCGCGCGGTCGAGCAGCTCCTCGCCAGGATTTCGCCGCGCGCGCGCGTGCTGCGCGACGGGCAGGAGCTCACCGTGCCCGCCGACACGGTGGTCTTAGGTGATGTGCTGCTGCTGTCCGCGGGCAACCTGGTCCCGGCCGACGCCCGGGTGCTCGAGGCCGACGACTTCTTCGTGAACCAGGCGATGCTCACCGGCGAGAACTTCCCCGCCGAGAAGCGTCCCGGCGTGGTGGCGGCGGCCGCGACCGCGGTGGCGCGTACCAACTGCGTGTTCATGGGCACCAACGTGCGCAGCGGAATGGCGAGACTGCTGGTCACCGCGACCGGGGACCGCACGCTGTACGGCGCTATCGCCGCCCGGCTCGCGCTGCGCTCTCCGGAGACCGAGTTCGAACGCGGCATCCGCCGTTTCGGCCAGCTGCTCACGCAGCTGATGACGCTGCTGGTGCTGGCGATCTTCGCGCTCAACGTCTGGCGCAGCCGCAGCGTGGTCGAGTCGCTGCTGTTCGCGGTCGCGATCGCGGTGGGGCTCGCGCCCGAGCTGCTGCCGGCGATCATCAGCATCACGCTGGCGCGGGGCTCGCGCAGGCTGGCCACGCTCGGCGTGCTGGTGCGCAGGCTCGCCGCGATCGAGAACCTCGGCAGCATGGACGTGCTGTGCACCGACAAGACCGGCACGCTCACCCTGGGCGAAGTGAGCCTTCAGCAGGCGCTGGCGCCGGCGGGGCAGACCTCGGCGAGGGTGCTCGAGCTCGCGTTCGTCAACGCGTCGCTGCAGACCGGGCTCGTCAACCCCCTGGACGAGGCGCTCGTCGCAACCGCCGCGGTCGACGTCGGCCGATACGAAAAGACCGAGGAGATCCCGTACGACTTCGTGCGCAAGCGGCTGAGCATCGCCGTCCGGGAAGACGACACGAGGGATCTGCTGATCACCAAGGGGGCGCTCGACCCGGTGCTTTCGGTGTGCGCGACGATGCGCGGCGGCGAGGTGGAGCGGCCGATCGATGCCGACGCGCGGGCGTCGATCGGCGCGCTCGCAGACGGGTGGATGTCGCGCGGCGTGCGCGTGCTTGGCGTGGCGACGCGCCGGCTCGCGCGGCGCGCGTCCTACGGCAGCGCCGACGAGTCGCGGATGTGCTTCGAGGGATTTCTGCTGTTCGTCGACCCGCCCAAGCCCGACGCAGGCGAAGCCATCGACCAGTTGCGCCGGCTCGGCGTCGCGCTGAAGATCATCACCGGCGACAGCCGGCAGGTCGCACTCCACACCGCGGAGGCGGTGGGCTTGCATGTGGAGCAGGTGCTCACCGGCGCGCAGGTCCGCGACATGCGCGACGAGGCGCTGTGGCAGCAGGCCGGCACGACGACGATCTTTGCCGAGGTCGACCCGAACCAGAAGGAGCGGATCATCGTCGCGCTGCGCAGGACGGGGCACGTCGTCGGCTATCTCGGTGACGGGATCAACGACGCGCCGGCGCTGCACGCGGCCGACGTCGGGATCTCGGTGGACAACGCGGTGGACGTCGCGCGCGAGACGGCCGACATCGTGCTGCTCGAGCACAGCCTGACGCTGCTGCGCGAGGGCATCGAGGAGGGGCGTCGGGTGTTCGCGAATACGCTGAAGTACGTGTACACGACGAGCAGCGCCAACTTCGGCAACATGCTGAGCATGGCGGCGGTGTCGGCAGTGCTGCCGTTCCTGCCGCTGCTGCCCAAGCAGATCCTGCTCAACAACTTCCTGTCGGACATTCCGGCGATGGCGCTCGCCGGCGATCGCGTCGACCCGGAGCGGGTCGAGCGTCCGCACAGGTGGAGCGTGCGGTCGATTCGGGACTTCATGGTCGTGTTCGGGCTGATCAGTTCGGCCTTCGACGCGCTGACCTTCGCGCTGCTGTGGTTCGTGCTGCGCGCGGCGCCCGACGAGTTTCGCACCGCCTGGTTCGTCGAATCGCTGGTCACCGAGCTGGTGATCCTGCTGGTCGTGCGCACGCATCGCCCGATCTGGGCGAGCGCGCCGTCGCGCGCGCTCTGGGCGAGCACGCTCGCGGTCGCGGCCGCGGCGGTTGCGCTGCCCTGGACGCCCTGGGTCGCGCAGGCCTTCGGCTTCGTTCCGCTGCCCCCGGTCGTGCTCGCGGCGCTCGCCGCGATCACGCTGCTCTACACGCTCGCCAACGAGTCGGCCAAGCGCCGCTTCTTCGCTCGCGCGACGCGCGACGCGGCGTTCTGACCAGGGCACTGTCAGTGCCCGCCGGTGAGCGCTCTCGAGGGCCGGCGCCCGCCGGCGTCATCGCGGCTCGGGTTCGCCGCCGCGCACCAGCTCGACCCGCAGCGGGCCCTTGGTGTCCAGGTGCACGTCGCGCTGCGGGAACGCGACCTCGATGCCGGCTTCCCTGAACTGGCGCTCGATCATGAATCGCAGATCGCTGAGCACGACCAGCAACGACGCGTTCGGCCGGAATTCGAACCAGACGTAGAGGGTGAAGGTCAGCGCGTTGTCCCCGAAGTCCTCGAAGATCGCGTACGACGCGGGGTCGTCGAGGACCAGGCCGTGGCGCTTCGCGCAGTCCTCGAGGATCTCGGCCACCTGCCGCACCGGCGAGCCGTACGCGACGCCGACCTTGACGGTGCGGCGCACGAGACGGTCGTTGCGCGTCCAGTTGGTGAACTTGTTCTCCAGCAGCACCGAGTTCGGGACGATGGCGTCGGTCCCGTCGAACCCTTTGATCGTCGAAGAGCGCAGGTCGACGGAGACGACCGTGCCGGAGACCCCCTCGACCTCGACGATGTCGCCGATCTGAACGCTGCGCTCCAGCAGCAGGATCATTCCGCTGATCAGGTTCTTGAAGATCGTCTGTGTCCCGAAGCCGACCGCGATCGCGAGCGTTCCGCCGAGGAAGGCGAAGACGGTGAGAGGAATTCTGGCGATGTTCAGCGTGAACAGAATCAGCACGACGCCCACCACCGCCAGCGTCCAGCGGCGCATCGTGCTCACCAGGCGTGCGTCCACACCCCTGGACACGAGCCAGCGTGCCAATCGGCGCATGATCAGGGCGGCAAGGCCGTAGCCGCCCAGGAACAGCGCGGCTGCGCCGATGCTCTTGCCCACCGTGACGCCGTGCGAGGTCGTCACCTGATGGCCGTCGAGAACCGCAGTGTCCTCGATCGCGAAGATCTCGAGGTTCCAGATCGTGCGGCCGAACTCGCGGACAGCGGACCACATGTCCTCGATCCGCGTGGCAATGCTGCGCCGGGATTCCTGCCCCTCGAGCTGCGCGACCCAATTGTTCAGCATCGACGATACCCGGACGAACTGGTCGCGCGCAGCTTCGATCACTGCCACGGTCTGGACGGCAGCTGCGACCGCGTCGCTGTCGTACTTGATCGTCGCGGCCGCCGACTCCGTCGTCCGGGTCAACCGCGCCTCGGCGTCGCGCAGGGTCACCCGCGCTTCGCTCAGCGGATTCTGGGTGTAGGCATACCAGCGTTCGATCATGGTCGCCCCGTCGGACAGGCGGCCCAGCCCGTCGCGTCGCGCATCGGCATCCGGGGATGTGGCGGCCGCGAGCCGGATTGCCCAGAGTTTGGGCAGCTCCTGCGTCACCACGATCAGGCCGCGCAGCAGTTCCACCGCGCTGCGCTGTGCATCCATCCACGCGCTCGCGGCACGAAGACGCGCCCGTGCGACGGCGATCTGTTCCGCACTGGCGCCTGCGGTCGCTTCGACGCGTGCGAGTTCGCGTTGCGCCGCGTCGCGCTCGCGCTCGCGCACCAGAGAGGCCGCAGTCACCGATTGCAGCTTCTTCGTCAGCGCAGCGACGCCGTTGGCGGACCGCTCGCGCGCCTTTGCCACGTCCTCCTCGGTGAAGCGCACGGACGGGGCGGCCAGCGCAATCTGCCGTTCGAGCAGCCGCAGCTCGGCGCGCCGCGCTCCCAGCTCCTCGTTGCGCTGGTCCTGCATCAGCTGGCTCAGAAATGCCCATCCGGCGGTCCGGTGCGCTTCCAACCCGGCGGCATCCCGGCGCCAGGTCGCCACTGCCTTTTCGGCATCGTCCTTCGCCGCTTCATACGCATCTCTTGCCGCCCGCTGCGCGGCTTGCGCACGCTTGGCGTCCTCGCGATTGCGCGCCAGTTCCGTGGTGAGGTGAAGCGTGCCGGCTTCCAGGCTGGATATCCTGGCCCGCGTGGCGCTGGCGGAGTCGTGCAGGCCGTCGACCATCAGGATCGGATACGGCGGTTGCTCGGTGAAGGCCGTCCAGTCGTGCTCACGCGCCTCTGCCTGCTTGCGTGCTTGGCGCGCCGCCTCCAGCTCGCCATAGGTAAGAATCTGACGTTCGTATATGTAGCGCAGCGAGTTGTGCGCCTGGCGCGCGCTGTCCACTTCCTCGGCCGGTATGCCCGGAGGGGCGGGCGGGGGTTCGTTCCCGATCTCCTGCAATTTCCGGCGGATCTCCGCAACCGCCTGCTCGGGCGATTGTGCGGGCGCCGGCTTCGCGTCTTGCATCTTGGCGTCGCCCTTGCCGGTCAGCGACGGCAATCGCGGCAGCTGTGCGAACGACGCGCCGGCCGCGAACAGCAGCGCGAAGAACACGCAGACGACCCGCGACGCGTGGGCGCGCCGCGCCGGCGCTGGCGGCATCTGCGGCGGGTTTCGAAGCGTCATCGGTGCGCTAGGCCGACCGAAGCGCGCGGATTCGCCGGAACACGCGCATCGGCGTCAGCCCAGCTGCTCGGCCAGGAACGCGAGCGTGCGGCTGCGCGCGAGCTTGGCGGACTCCGCGTCGTAGGAGCCGCGCTGGTCGCAGTTGAATCCGTGCCCTGCGGGGTAGAAGTGTGCGGTCACTGACGGGTGTGCCTCAACCAGGGCTCGGATTTGCTCGGGCGCGGGCATCGTGTCCTGCTCGCCGAAGTGGCCCGTCACCGGGCAGCGCGGCGTTTCGCCGAGGTGTTTGCCCATCTGGCCGCCGTAGTACGGCACGGCGCAGGCCAGCCCCGGCACGCGCGCCGCGGCCAGCCAGGTCACGGTGCCGCCCCAGCAATAGCCGACAATGCCCACGCGCCCGGCGGACTTGACGTGCTCGACGCAGGCGGCCACGTCCTTGAGCGCGTCGTCGGTCGAGACCCCGGTCATCACGTCGCGGCTCTTCGCAATCTCGTCCGGCGTGTAGCCGGTCTCGTAGCCGCGCGAGACGCGGTCGAACAGCGCCGGCGCGATCGCCAGGTAGCCGTCGGCCGCGTAGCCGTCGGCGACCGAACGGATGTGGCTGTTCACGCCGAAGATCTCCTGGACCACGACGAGCGCGCCGCGCGGCTTGTCCTTCGGCGTCGCGACGTAGGCGGCGAACTGATGGCCGTCGGCGGCGGTGAGGTTGATCATGCTTGCCATGTCGGGTCTCCTGCGATGTCGATGGGCGTGACACGGGCCGGTCGGCGCGCCGGCCTCACTGGTGGTTCAGGCGCAGCCCCGGCACCGGCCAGCCGTCGATCGCCACCAGTCGACCGTGCTGCGAAAGGGTAGCGTACAGCGTTCGCCGGTCGGGCCCGCCGAAGCACAGGTTGGTCACGTACAGGTCCGGCAGCGCGAAGTGGCCGAGCATGCGACCGTCGGGGGCGATCGTCGTGATGCCCCCGTGCAGCAGCGTCGCGACCAGCACGTTGCCGAGCGCGTCGACCGCGAGCGAGTCGAAGCGCTGGTAGACGCCACCCGGCTGTGCGATGAAGCGTGCACCGTGCGGTGACGGAAACGGCAGCTTGTGCAGATGCCCCGCGCCCGTGGTCTCGAAGGCCCACAGCCGCGCCGACTCGGTCTCGGCGAAGTAGACGACGTCGCCGGCCGGCGACAGGCCGATGCCATTGGGCGTCATCACCGGGTGCAGGACCTCGTGCAGCCCGGCTCCGTCGGCGCGCGCGTAGTAGATGCCGCCGCGGTCCATGTCGCGGGCGCGCGCCTTGCCCAGGTCGGTGAACCAGAAGCCGCCGTCCGCGTCGAACACCAGGTCGTTCGGGCCGCGCAGTGCGAACTCGCCGTCGGGCGTTCCCACGCGCTCGTAGATCCGCTCGAAGCGCCCGGTGGCGAGGTTGACCCGCTCGATGCGCCCGCCCGAATAGTCGGTGGGCTGCGCGACGGGCCGCAGACTGCCGTCGCTGCCGCGGTGCCAGCGGAAACCGCCGTTGTTGCAGACGAAGACGTCGCCATCGGGTCCGATCGCCGCGCCGTTGGGGCCGCCGCCGAGCTCGGCGACGACGCTCACGCGCCCGTCCGGCGTCACGCGGCTCAACGTGCCGCGGGCGATCTCCACGAGCAGCACCGAACCGTCGTCCATCGCGACGGGGCCTTCGGGGAACTGCAGGCCGGTGGCGATTTCGCGAATCTTCATCGGGAACTCCTTCGTGGATGGCCTGGGGGGCGCGCGCCGTCTCTGGCAGCGATCATCGGGTCTCGGCGTACTCGAGCAGCAGTCGCGCGTAGCGCTCCGCGTCGATGTTGCCGCCACTCAGGATCACGCCGACCCGCCTGCCGGCGAGCGGCAGAACGCGCTCGAGCACCGCTGCGGCCGCCAGGCAGCCGGTGGGCTCGACGACCAGCTTCATGCGTTCGGCAAAAAAGCGCATCGTGCGCACCAGTTGCGCGTCGGTGACCGTGGCGATTTCGTCGACCAGGGCCCGCACGATCGGGAAGGTCAGTTCGCCGACCTGCTGGGTCTGCGCACCGTCGGCGATCGTCTCGGGCAATTCGATCATCACGCGTTCGCCGCTGGCGAGCGATCGCTGCACGTCATTGCCCGCTTCGGGCTCGACGCCGATCACATGGCACGCGGGCGCGAGCCGCTCGGCCGCCAGCGCGCAGCCCGAGATCAGCCCGGCACCGCCCACGCAGACCACCAGGGCGTCCAGCGGCCCGGTGTCCTCGAGCAGCTCCAGCGCCGCGGTGCCCTGGCCGGCGATCACGTCGGCGTGGTCGAAGGGCGGGACCAGCGTCATGCCGCGCTCGGCGGCGATCGAGCGGCCGATCGCCTCGCGGCTCTCGCGGCGCCGGTCGTAGAGCACCACCTCCGCGCCGTACTCGCGGGTGGCCGCGATCTTCAGCGACGGGGCGTCCTGCGGCATCACGATGACCGCCTTCATGCCGAGCAGCTTCGCCGAAAGCGCCACGCCCTGGGCGTGGTTGCCCGACGAATAGGCGATCGCCCCTCCGGCGCGCTGCGCGGGGGTGAAGCGCGACAGCGCGTTGTAGGCGCCGCGGAACTTGAACGCGCCCATTCGCTGCAGGTTCTCGCACTTGAAGAAGAGCTGCGCGCCTGTCAGCGCGTCGGCGGTGCGCGAGGTGAGCACCGGCGTGCGGTGGGCGACGCCGGCGAGCCGCTTCGCGGCGGCCTGGACGTCGGCGAACGTGACGGGCAGCGGACTGTGTGGGGCGTTCATCGGGGTCGTCGTGCCAATGCGGTCGGTGCTCGTGTGGTTGTGCGGCGGGCTGTTTGGGGACGTTTCGGCACGCCGTGCCGGGCGGGCGCCGCGCGAGCGCCGCCTCAGCTCCCGGCCAGTTTGCGCTCGACCGCGCGCACGAAGAACGCCGCGCCCAGCGGGATCGCCTCGTCGTTGAAGTCGTACGCCGGGTTGTGCACCTCGCAGGCGCCTTCGGCGTCGCCGTTGCCGATGTTGATGTAGCAGCCCGGCACCCGGTCCAGCATGAACGAGAAGTCTTCCGAGGCCATGATCAGCGGCGGATTCCGGTCGACCCGCTCGGTACCGACCAGCTCCTCGCAGACCGACGCGGCGAACTCGGCCTCGTCCGGGTTGTTGACCGTGGGCGCGAAATTCACCCGGAAATCGACGTGCGCGCGCGCGCCCATGGACTGCGCGACGCCGTCGGCGATCCGGTGCATGTTGCGCTCGACGAGCGCCATCACTTCCATCGAGAACGCGCGCACCGTGCCCGACAGTCGCGCGGTCTGCGGGATCACGTTGTACGCATCGCCCGCATGGAACTGGGTGATCGAAACGACTGCGGTGTCCAACGGACGCACGTTGCGCGAGACGATCGTCTGGATCGTGGACGCGATCTGCACACCGACCACCAGCGAATCGACCCCCGTCTCGGGACGGGCGCCGTGCGCGCCGACACCGGTGATGTCGATGTCGAAGAACGCGCCGCCCGCCATCATCGGACCCGATCGCACGCAGAACCGCCCCACCTCGAGCTTCGGACGATTGTGCATGCCGAAGATCCAGTCGCAGGGAAAGCGTTCGAACAGTCCGTCGTCGATCATCGCCTTGGCACCGCCGAGACCCTCCTCGGCCGGCTGGAAGATGAAGTGCACCGTGCCGTCGAAGTTGCGCGATGCCGCGAGATACCGCGCCGCGCCGAGCAGCATCGTCGTGTGGCCGTCGTGGCCGCAGGCGTGCATGCGGCCCGCGTGACGCGAGCGGTGCTCGAAAGTGTTGCCCTCGTCGATCGGCAGCGCGTCCATGTCGGCACGCAGCCCGATGCGTCGCGACGAGTCGCCGGCCTTCAGCACGCCGACCAGGCCGGTCCTGCCGATGCCGCGGTGGACTTCGATCCCGTAGGCGGAGAGCTCCTGCGCGACGCGCTCCGCGGTGCGCGATTCCGCGAAACCCAGCTCGGGATGCGCGTGGATGTCGCGGCGGAAGGCGGTCAGATCGGCGTGGAACTCGGCAATGCGATCGATGGCGGACAAGAGCGTTCTCCTGCGAATGTGGTGGCCGGCGGGGCGGCCGCGTGGTCCACGATGATAGTGCGTCGGCGGGAACCGCGGCGAGGCGCTGTCCCGCCGCGGCGCGCCTGGCATTTCGATTCCGGCGCCAGCGCGCGCCTTACCGGGCCGCCGCCAGCGTCAGCGCGGCTCGACGCCGCACCACTGCGCGATGAACAGCGCGATCGACTGCGTGACGCGGCGCATCGAGTCCAGGCTCACGCGCTCGTCGAACGCGTGGATGTCCTCGGCGAGCGGTCCGTAGACCAGCGCC
Source organism: Burkholderiaceae bacterium (assembly GCA_024641185.1). GTDB lineage: Bacteria > Pseudomonadota > Gammaproteobacteria > Burkholderiales > Burkholderiaceae_E > Quisquiliibacterium. The sequence goes on from JAHEDO010000084.1 coordinate 11,134, forward strand.
GGGATCCCCGCGTACAGGCCGAAGAAGCGCGCGTCGGTGGTCCCGGTGCTCGCCACCTGCGGCAGCGGATCGTCGGTGACCGCCTCATGGCATTCCTCGAGAAGCAGCTGTGCGGCGGAGCCCTGGGGCAGCACCCAGCCCTCCGCCTGGAACCCGTGGTACACGACCTTGGGCGGGTTGCTCGACAGGAACGCGTCCTGCCGGGCCGCCTCGGCGAGGGTCGCCTCGACCTCCGCGCGCGCCTTCGCGAGGTCCATGCCGGGGAACAGGCCGATGCGCATGTCGAAAGTGCACCAGGCGGGGACGCTGGAGGTCCAGTCGCCGCCTTCGATGCGGCTCAGCACGAAGTTGATCGGATGCTCGTGGCCGGTGAAGGCGTCGTGCCCGTGCCCGTTCCAGCGGTGCTCGAGCCGGTGCAGCGCCTGCACCAGCGGCCAGCAGGCCTCGATCGCGTTGGAGCCGGTGCCCGCCACCGCGACGTGCGCGGGCCGGCCGCGCACCTTGACCTGGAACCACATGACGCCGACCTGCGCGCTGAGCAGGTGTTCGCCCATCGGCTCGGGGATGATCGCGGCGTCGGCGCGGTAGCCGCGCTGCAGACAGGCCAGCGCGCCGTTGCCGGTGCACTCTTCCTCGATCACCGACTGCAGGTAGACGTCGCCGGCCGGCGCGAGGCCGATCCGGGCCAACGCGTCGAGCGCAAACAGGTTGGCGGCGATGCCGGCCTTCATGTCGCCTGCGCCGCGGCCGTACATCCAGCCGTCGCGTTCCTTCGGCTCGAATGGCGGGCTGCTCCACATGTCCAGCGGGCCGGTGGGCACCACGTCGATGTGCCCGTTGAGGATCAGCGAGCGGCCCGCCGGCTTGCGCGGGCGGTGCGCGCCGACGACGTTCCAGGCGTTCTCGTAGGACACCGCGACCGGCGAGAAGCCGGGCAGGTGACGGATGTCGTCGATCTCGACCTTCCAGCGGTCCACCGACAGGCCGCGGTTCTTCATCGCGGCGGCCATGAAGTCCTGCGCCGGCGCTTCGTTGCCGCGCAGCGAAG
>JAHEDO010000085.1 GCA_024641185.1 Burkholderiaceae bacterium
TCGCCGTGCGCCTGCATCGCGCGCCTGGCGCGCTGCCTGCGCGAGGGTACGTCCGGTGCTCGCCACGTCGTCGACGAGCACCACGTCGCGCCCGGCGATCGGCACGTCCGGCAAAGCGACGTCCACCGCGCGATCGCCGTGCCGTGTCTTGTTGCCGACCGCGAACTCGAGGCCCCCTCTCGCGGCGGCGGCCTGCACCCACGGACGCGATTCCGCGTCCGGCCCCAGCAACAGCGCTGCGGGCCGCGCCGTCGCGACGAAGGCACCGATCAGCGGCGCGGCGGACAGCGCGATCGCGCTGCGCGCCGGCACCGCCTGCGCCAGCGTCGCCACGCGATGCAGGTGCGGATCGACGGTAACGACCTGATCGAACAGGTCCGCGAGAAAGCGGCCGACGATCCGCTGGCTGACGACTTCGCCCGGCGAGAACGCGATGTCCTGGCGCATGTAGCAGAGATATGGCGCGACCAGCGCGAGCTCGCGCACGCCGAACTCGCGCGCAGTGCGTGCCACCAGCAGCAGTTCGACGAGCTTTTCGTTGGGCTGGTCCAGCGTCGCGAACACGACCACGCGCGGCGGCAGCGCCGGCGGCAGCCGCAACCGGAGTTCACCGTCCGGAAAGCGATGCCGCCCGACGATGTGCAAGGCCGCGCCGATCCCCGCGGCGAGCGCGCCGGCGGCGGCGCGCTCGCGTTCGAAGGACAGCAGCGCTTCGCCTCGCTCCATGGGATCCTCGCCCGTGATCGAAGTCAAACCGTCACCATCGTGCGCCACGGATCAGAACTCGACGAAGGCGTGCGGCAGCGCCGCGGCTTCGCCGATCGAGTAGCCGCTGCTCCGCTTGGACAATCGCGTCGCGAACTCCAAATCGGCCGGATAGTCGGCGTAAACGCGATACAGAGGCTCGCCCTGACGCACCTGGTCTCCGAGCTTGCGGAACAGATCGATGCCCGCGCCCTTGACCTTGGGCGCGCCTGCAAGCCGCGCGATGGTGGCGAGTTGCAGGTTGTCGATCCCGACGACCGTGCCGGTCGCCTCGGCGCAGACCTCGAGCGCCAGCCGCCCCAGCGGGAGCGGCGCCGGGCGCCTGCCCTGCGCGTCGATGATCTCGTTCATCTTGGACAGCGCACGGCCGGAATCGAGGATGTCGCGCGCGATCGGAAAGCCGTCGCCGCCACGCACGTCGGGGTCGAACTCGATCACGCGACCTGCAAGCCGCAGTGCCTTCTGGCGAAGGTCCACCGGCCCGGCCGGGTCGATGTTGAGCACCTGCATCACGTCGCGCGCCTCGAGCACCGGACCGATGCCGTTGCCGATCGGCTGGCGACCATCGGTGATCACCGCTTCGAGCATCAGTCCGATGTGACGCGCGACGTACTCGAACAGCTTCTTCAGGCGCTGAGCCTCTGGCATCGAGCGCACCTTCGCGGTCGGACCGACCGGGATGTCGAGCACCATATGCGTGGAGCCGGCCGCACACTTCTTCGACAGGATCGACGCAACCATCTGTCCCGGCGAGTCGATCGCGAGCGGACGCTCGACTGAAATCAGCACGTCGTCGGCTGGCGAGAGCTGCGCGACACCACCCCATGCGAGGCAACCGCGCAGGCTACGCGCGATCTCCGAGAGTCGCGCGAAATCCAGGTCGACCTGCGCCAGCACCTCCATCGTGTCGGCGGTGCCCGCCGGCGAGGTGATCGCGCGGCTCGAGGTCTTCGGGATCAGCATCCCGTGCGCCGCGACGATCGGCACGACGAGCATCGATGTGCGATTCCCGGGGATACCGCCGATGCAGTGCTTGTCGACGACCGGCCGCTCGTGCCAGTCGAGCTTTCGCCCTGCGTCGGTCATCGCCTCGGTCAGGTAGGCGACCTCGTCACGGTCGAGTTCGAACTGCGAGGTCGCGACGACGAACGCGGCAAGTTCGACCTTCGAGTAGCGCCGCTGCGCGATGTCGCGAACCATCGCGAACCACTCGTCCCGCATCAGCCGCTCGCCGCCGATCTTGCGCCGAAGCGACTGGATCGACGCGGGCGGCTCGGCGTGCGCGATCGCGACCGCCGTCCCTTCCGGCGCCCCGAGTTGCTCGAAGGCCTGCTCGGAGAGTCCGATCTCGCCCGGGCCGACGATACGTTCGTCGTCTACGACGTTGATCACCGCCGAAATCGAACGTTCGTTCCCGTCCGCGGAAAGGTCGACCTTTGCGAGCGCCTGGAACCCTTCGGCGCGCACCACCCCGCATTCGCGGTGCAGGTAGACGACATTCTCGCGATAGGTGTCGATGCCCACGCGGCGGGCGGTGAGTCTGGGGGTATCTGTCACGATGTCGGGCGGGGTCGGGCCCCTTCGGGAAATTCAGGCAGTCAGCGCGATTCGGTGGGCAAGTTCACATCGTATGGCCGCCAGCCGCGCCGGACAACCTGCCGCAACGCATCCCGGCCACGGGGCACGGCGTTCGTCCGATAATGATGCCCTCGATATCGCGGGATGTTCAGATGGATCGCCTCGTCCGCTTCGCAGACCTCCTCGCCTCACGCACGCGCGACGGCAACAACCTGAGCTTCGACGTCACCGACGACTGGCAGCAGGGCCGCACTGCCTACGGCGGGCTGGTCGCCGCGATCGCGGCCTGTGCGATCCGCGACGTGCTCGGCCCCGAACGGGCGCTGCGCGGGCTGCAGGTGAACTTCGTCGGGACCGTGCCCGCGGGTCGGGCGCAGGTCCGCGTCGAGGTGCTGCGCGCCGGCAGATCGATCACACAGGCGCAGGCGATCGTGACAGCGCAAGGCGAGACCGCGACCGTCGCGAGCGCGGTCCTGGGGGCTGCGCGCCCGAGCTCGATCGGAGACTTCGCACTGCGCCGGCCCGAGACGCGCCCGGTCGAGTCCTTGCGCGACACACCGTACATGCCGGGGCGCATGCCGGTCTTCATGCAACACTTCGCCACACGCTGGGCCGAGGGCGATCCGCCCTTCAGCGGCGGTGCCGTCTCGGCCAGCCGGATCTGGCTCGCACTGCGCGGAGAACCTGTGCCGCGCGAACTGCTCACGATCCTGTTCGCCGATGCGATGCCGCCTCCGGTGCTCTCGGCCGCGACCGGCCGGGTCTTCGGCGCGTCGCTCACCTGGTCGATCGAACTGCTCGCCGCGAGTCAGCGAGGCGGCAGCGAAGGCTGGTGGCGCGCAGATACCGAGGCGACCGGCAATGCCGACGGCTTCGCGAACCAGGTGTCGACCATCTGGACGCCACAGGGCGAACCCGCGGCGCGCAGCCAGCAGCTGGTGGCGGTCTACGGTTGAGTCTGCTCAGATGAACAGATCGACGATCGACAGGCCCAGTCGGTAGAACGGCGCCAGGAAGAACCAAAGGGTGTTGGTCGCCATCAGCGCGATAACGATGAACAGGCCGTAGGGCTCGACCCGCGAAAACTGCCAGGACAGACGGTGCGGCAGCAGGCCGACGACGATGCGCCCGCCGTCCAGCGGCGGCACTGGCAGCAGGTTCAGCGCCATCAGGCCGATGTTCACGAAGATTCCGGCCTTCGCCATCTCGAAGAAGAACGGTTCGTTCATGCCGAAAATCAGCAGCAGCTTCAGGATGATCGCCCAGCCGATCGCCATCACCAGGTTCGACCCCGGTCCCGCGGCCGCGACCCAGACCATGTCCTGCTTGGGTCGGCGCAGGCTGCCGATGTCCACCGGCACCGGCTTGGCCCAACCGAACAGGAAGCCGCTTCCCCCGAGCGACGACACCAGCAGTATCGCAATGGGCACGATCACTGTACCCACCGGATCGATGTGCTTGAGCGGATTCAGCGTGATGCGCCCTGCGACGAACGCGGTCTGGTCGCCGAACATCCGCGCGACATAGCCGTGAGCCGCCTCGTGCAGCGTGATCGCCAGCAGAACCGGGATCGCGTAGATCGCGATCGTTTGGATGATGTTTGCCATGTGCGAAGTCTAGCAAGCCGGGCGGATTCGCCCCGGCATCGTCCCGTGCGCCACCTCCGGCCGGCGTCGGCCGCGTCGATCGCCGGGCTCAGTCGAGTCGCTTGAGCGCGAACACCGCCTCCACATAGACCGTCGCGATCATGCTGCAGTCGTTCAGCGGGTGATTGCGCTGCGCGGGCTCTGCCCCGACCGAGCGGGCCAGGTCGCGCAATTTGAAGCTTCCCCTCGCGGGCCAGGCGCGGCGCGCCATGTCACGCAGGTCCGACACCGGATTGTCGATATGCGCCGCATGCGGCTCGTCGGGTGGACGCAGAAAGGCCAGCTGCGCGGCAGCGTCATAGAACACCAGACGATCGCCGCCGGCAAACTCGACGAAGGACCGGAGCACCTCGCTCGCCGGCCTGCCGTCGCTGTCGATCATCTGCTGGGTGACCCGCGCCGACTCGGCCGCCTTGCGCGGGATCGGCTTGCCGGATCGGACCAGCCCGTGAAAGTACGGGTGGTCCACCCGGCCCGGGGTCACGCGGATCGCGGCGATGCCGAGCAGCTCGTGCTTGGCCGGCGACGGCCCGGTCGCCTGGACAACGACCACGACGAATCGCGCCGGTAGCGCGCGTCGGCGACGCCAGGCCTCGAACCGGGGTCTGATCAGGTAGCGGGCCAGTGCGAACGCGCCGATGCCCGAAACAGCCATTACGACCCAATACATTGCAGTGACCTCGCTTGCATGCCAGTGCGCACACGTCGCGCATACTGGTGAATCGCACGTCGTGCGCCCGGACCGGGATGCGCATCGTAAGGCGCCGGAGTCTAACGGAGACCGAGCATATGCACCCGGCCGTGGGGTCCCGTATCATGGGACGGCAATATGGGTGCCCCCGCCCCGCCGCAAGAGGAGAACGATGACGATCGACGATGACAGCCCGAGGATCGGCCCCGGACGGCCAGGCGGCCCGGCGGCGCCCGGACCGCTGACGAAACTGCTTGGCGTCGTCGTCGGCGCGGTGGTGGTGGTTGCGTCGCTGCTGTTCTCGGTCGTGTTCTTCGCGATCGTGGTCGCGATCGGCGCGATCGCCGGCGCTTATCTGTGGTGGCGCACCCGAGAGCTGCGCCGGCAGGTCCGCGCGCACATGGAGGCCCAGATGCAAGCTCAGCGCGACGCCGCCGCGCGCGGTCAGCAAAGCCGTCCGGGCGGCTGGCGGCCCGAAGGCGCTCGCGGCCAGGAGCACGAGGATGTGGTGATCGAAGGCGACTACATCCGGGAGACTCCCGACGACCGCACCGCCTCACCCCGCGACGACGGAAATCCGCCGCGCTGAGCGAGAGCGGCCGCGGAACGCGGAACGTGGCCCGATCGCAACCAACGTCAGAGAGCACCGAGATGCCGAACCCCGCCAAGGTCAACCGTCAGGTCGTTCTGAAATCGCGCCCCACCGGCGTTCCGCAAGCCGAACATTTCGAGCTCCGCGACGCCCCTGTCCCCAAGCCCGGTGATGGCCAGATCCTGGTGCGCACCGTCTATCTGTCGGTGGACCCCGCGATGCGGGGCTGGGTCAACGCCGCGGCCAATTACTCGGAGCCGGTGCCGATCGGCGGCGTGATGCGCTCGCTCGCCGCGGGCCGCGTCGTCGAGTCCCGGCATCCCGACTACCAGGCCGGCGACCTGGTCAGCGGCTGGTTCGGCTGGCAGGACTTCGCCGTGGTCGATCCGGCCGCGATCGACGCGAAGATCCCCGACGCGGACCTGCCGCTGTCCGCCTGGCTCGGCGTGCTCGGATTGAACGGCGTCACCGCGTACTTCGGACTGCTGGACGTCGGCGAACTGCGCGACGGCGAGACCGTGGCCGTCTCCACCGCCGCGGGCGCAGTGGGCTCGTGCGTCGGGCAGATCGCGAAGCTCAAGGGCTGCCGGACCGTGGGCATCGCGGGCGGCGCGCGCAAGACGCGCCTGTGCCTGGAAGAGTTCGGTTACGACGCGGCCATCGACTACAAGAGCGATGACCTCGACGACGCGCTGGCCGCGGCCTGCCCGCAGGGCATCGACGTGTACTTCGACAACACGTCCGGGGCGATCAGCGACGCGGTGATGCGCCACTTGCGCGTGGGCGCGCGGGTCGTCGTCTGCGGCACCGCTTCGATCACGCAATGGGACCCGTTGCCGCAGGGGCCGCGTGTCGAGCGGCATCTGCTGGTCAAGCGCGCGCGCATGCAGGGCTTCGTGGTGATGGACTACAGGGCACGCTACCCGCAGGCGCAGGCCGCGCTGGCGCAATGGGTGCGCGAGGGCCGCATCCGCTACCGCGAGGACGTCCTCGACGGGATCGAACAGGCACCGGGCGCGATCGCCGGCCTGTATCGCGGCGAGAATCTGGGCAAGCGCCTGATCAGAATCGCGCCGGACGGCTGAGCGCGGGAAACGCCAGGGCCGGGACGACGACGCCCGGCGGCGCCGAGGTCCGTCACATCGAGATTGCTCCCTCCCTGAAGTCGCTGCGGTCGAGCCAGACATTCAGCAGCACCGGCCGTCCGGCGCGCGCCGTGACCCGCGCGCGCAGCAGCGCCTCGGGGAGCTGCGCTTCTCGCTCGACCAGAATGCCTTCGGCGCCGAACGCCGCCGCGACCTCGTGGTAGGCGCTGCGCGCCAGTACCGTCCCCACGTCGTCGCCCAGCAGCTTCACCTGCTCGCGCGCGATCTGGGTCCATCCCGCATCGTTGCCGACCACCGCGATCACCGGCACGCCGTGGCGCACGAAAGTGTCGAACTCGGTCAGGCTCCATCCGCAGGCGCCGTCACCGAACAGGATCCAGACCTCCGAGCTCGGCCGGCACAACGCCGCACCCAGCGCGAAGCCCGCGCCGACACCCAGCGTGCCGAAGGCACCCGGATCCAGCCAAGCGAGGGGTCCGCGCGCGTGCACGATGTACGAGGCAGTCGCGACGAAGTCGCCGCCGTCGGCGACGAACACCGCGTCAGGTGCCGCGTTCCGGTCGATCTCGCGCAGCAGCGCGAGCGGGTTCACCGCCGCGCCGGCGACCGCCGCGTCGCGGTCGATCTCGCGCTCGCGGGCATCGTCGCGCTCGCGCAGCTGTGCGACCCACCCGTCCCATCGCCCGGCGGCCGAAGGCGTCACCGCGCCGATCGCGTGCCCGGCGTCGCCGATCATGGCCACCGACGGGCGCCGGTTCATTCGCGCCTCGCGCGCGCTGCGGTTGGCCGACAGCAGCGTGCTCGAGCGGCGCACGTGGCGCCCGTAGTCGAGCCGGAAGTCGCAGGGCACGCCGGCGAGCAGCACGCAGTCAGCCTCACGCAATGCCTGGCGGCGTGAATGGCGCATCAGCAGCGGATGCAGCGGACCGAGCAGACCGCGCGCCATGCCCGACAGATAGACGGGCGCGCCGAGTTGCGCGAGGGCCGCGGCCACCACCGGCGCCCGCGCGGCCTCCGCGATCGCCTGGCTGCCCACGACCAGCAGCGGCCGCTCGGCCTTCGCGAGCACCTCGGCGGCGGCGCTCACCCGCGCGTCGCTGGCCAGCGGCGGGCTCGACGCCCGCGCCTGCGGCGCCACTGGCGCGTCGCTGCCCCGGAGCAGGCGCCGCGCGTGGCGATTCAGCCAGAACCGCAACGCGCGGTCGGCGATCGAGTTGCCCTTGCCGGCGGCCTCCGCGTACCACTGCCTGATGCTCGCCTCGTCGTAGAGCAGATCGACCGGGCACTCGATGAAGACTGGCCCCGGCACGCCGTCGCGTGCGACGAAGAAGGCCTCCTCGATCGCGGAAGAGAGCTCGCGCACGGCGCGCACGCGCCGCACCAGTTTCACGTGCGGAGCGAGCAGCGGGCGCTGGTCGATGTCCTGCAGCGCGCCACGCCCCTGCAGCGCGGTAGGCGCCGCACCGCCGATCAGTATCACCGGCGACTGCGCCAGTTGGGCGTTCTTGACCGCGGTGATCGTGTTGGTCAGGCCCGGCCCGGCGGTCACCGCCGCCACACCGGGCACGCCCGTCAGCCGCGCCACCGCGTCGGCGGCGAACACCGCGGTCGCCTCGTCGCGCACGTCGATCACGCGGATGCCGCGCGCGTTGGCCGCAGCGAGGATCGGCGAGATGTGCCCGCCGCACAGCGTGAACAGGAAGCGCACCGCGTGCGCGCGCAACGCCTCCGCGACCCGGTCACCTCCGTGTTTCGATCCGGCTTGCATGGCGTTGCCGGGCCGTCAGAACTTCACGACGTAGCCCGGACCGTCGATCGCAGGGTACTGCGCGAAGATCGCCTCGTCGATTTCCAGTCCGATGCCGGGCCGCTCGAGCGGCTCGACGCAGCCGTCCTCCCCGATCGCGAAGACGACTCCGAACATGTCGCGCAGCGGATTGAACTTCGACACGCAGGCCTCGAAATAGCCGCCGTTGTCCAGCGCGGCGAGGACGTGAATCGACGCTGCGTGATTCAGTCCGGTGGCCGAACTGTGCGGATGCACCGGCAAACCCCAGGCCGAAGCCATTGCCGCGATGCGCATCGCCTCGGTGATGCCACCGGTCTTCGACAGGTCGGGTTGCAGGATCTGCACCACGCGCTCTTCGATCAGCCGCGCGAACTCGAAACGCGTGTAGTGGTTCTCGCCGGCAGCGATCGGGACCAGCGGCGAAATCGCGGCTGCGGCCCGGTAGGCGCCGAAGTCGTTGCAGCCGAACGGCTCCTCCAGCCAGGCCACCCGCGCCTCGGCGAGCGCCGGGATCACCCGCCGCGCGTCGGCCATCGTGTAGTTCGCGTTGGCGTCCGTGAGGATCTCGATGCCGTCACCCAGCGCAGCACGCACCGCCTGCACCCGCGCGATGTCGTCGCGCGGGTTGTCGCCCAGGCGCAGCTTCACTGCCCGGTAACCGCGCTCGACATACTCGCGCGCCTCGTCGGCCAGGCTCACCGGCGGCTGGAAGCCCATTGAGATGCCGCCCGCGTAGGCAGGAAGGCGTCGCCTGCTGCCGCCCAGCAACCGGTACAGCGGCATGTTCGCCGCCTTGCCCCGGATGTCCCACAGGGCCATGTCGATGCCCGACAGCGCGAGCGCCGCGCCGGCACCCAGGCCGTGGCTCGCGAGCTGCATCTTGTTGACCCGCGCCCACACGCCGACCACGTCGCAGGCGTCCATGCCGGCGATCATCGGGTTCAGCGTGTTGTTGATCAGGCTTGCGACTGCGCCCGGGCTGCGCCCCGGGTGCGCCTCGCCGTATCCGATCAGTCCGTCGTCGGTTTCGATGCGCACGACGATGGCGTCGCGCTTGGTGGTCGCGCCCACGCCGAGCCTAACGGTCTTGCCCTCGGGCAGTCGATACGACAAGGGAATCGCGGTGGTCCGTTTGATCTTCGTCATGCGGCTACACTACCGCCCCGGACCATCGGCGTCCACTCTGCCGAACAACGCCAGATGCACATCTCTCCGCTCATACTGCTCGCAGCGATCGGCCTCACCGGCATCCTGCTGCAGTGGCTCGCCTGGCAGGTCGGCGTACCCGCGATCGTGTTCCTGCTGCTGGCGGGGATCGCGGCCGGCCCGGTCGCGGGCGTGCTCGACCCCGACGCACTGTTCGGCGACCTGCTGTTCCCAGTCGTCTCGCTCGGCGTCGCGGTGATCCTGTTCGAGGGAAGCCTGAACCTGCGCCTGCGCGAGATCCGCGGGCTCAAGCGCAGCATCCGCAACCTGATCACGGTCGGCGCCGCGATCAACGCCTGCGTGATCGCGGCGGCCACCCACTGGCTGCTCGCTCTTCCCTGGGGCCTGTCGCTGCTGTTCGGCGCGCTGATGTCGGTCACCGGCCCGACCGTGATCAAGCCGCTGCTGCGCAGCGCGCGGCCGAGCCCCGATGTGGCGCGCGTGCTCGAGTGGGAGGGCATCGTGCTCGACCCGATCGGGGCCTTCGTCGCGGTCCTGATGCTCGAATTCCTCGTCACGACGCAGCCCGGCCTGCCGTGGCTGACGCTCGCGTGGATGATCGGCGTGGGCGCGGGCACCGGGGTGGCCGGCGCGTGGGCGCTCGCCACGCTGCTGCGGCACCACTGGCTGCCGCACTTCCTTCAGCACGTGTTCACGCTCGCATTCGTGCTGGCGGTGTTCGCCGCATCGGACGCGCTCGCGCCCGAGTCGGGCCTGCTGGCGGTCACGCTGATGGGCGTGATGCTCGCGAACATGAAGGGGCTGAACGTCGAAGACCTGGTCTTCTTCAAGGAGAGTCTGAGTCTGATGCTGGTCTCGGTGCTCTTCATCGTTCTCGCGGCACGCCTGGAGCCGTCGACGCTGTTCGCGCTGGGCTGGCCTGCGGTCGCGCTCTTCGCGGTGCTCGTGCTGGTCGCTCGCCCGCTGTCGGTGATGATCTCGACCATCGGCTCGCGGCTGGAGTGGCCCAAGCGCGCGTTGCTGAGCTGGATCGCGCCCCGCGGGATCGTCGCGGCCGCGGTCGCGTCGCTCTTCGCGCTGCGGCTCGAACAGGCGGGTTACCCGGGCGCGCAGGCGCTGGTCCCGCTGACATTCATGGTGATCATCGGCACGGTCACGCTGCAGAGCCTGACCGCCGCGCCGCTCGCGCGTGCCCTGAAAGTGGCCGAGCCCGAGCCGCGCGGCGTGCTGATGGCCGGCGCAAATCCGTTCGCACGCGCGCTTGCCGCCTCTTTGCGGGAGCAGGACGTGCCTGTTCGCATTGCGGACACCGGCTGGGAAAACGTCAATGCCGCACGCATGGCCGGCCTGGACACCTGGTTCGGTAGGGTGGTCTCCGAGCGGGCCGACGAGGAACTCGACCTGAGCGGCATCGGGCGATTGCTGGCGATGAGCCCGGACCGCTCGCTGAACGCGCTGGCCTGTTTTCACTTCAAGCACGACTTCGGCCCCGAGAACCTCTACCGGATCCGACCGGTGGACGCCAGCGGCGAGCGCCGGCAAAGGGAGGGCTCGGTCTCGGTGCCGGGACGCTACCTCTTCGGCGCCGCAAGCACCTATGACAGGCTCGAATCGCTGCTCGCCGAGGGCTTCGGGGTGCGCAGCACCCGCCTGGGCGAAGGCTTCGGTCTGGCGCAATACAACAAGCTCTACGGTGACCGGGCGGTCCCGTTGTACCTGCTCGATCCCCGCGGCCGGCTGCATTTCTTCACCGACGGCCGGATCCCCGAGCCGGGACCCGACTGGCGGATCACCAGCCTGCTCCCGGCCGACGCGCCGGAAGTTGCGCGTCCGGCCGTATGATCGGCCGGTCTCGGAACGACTACGGGGGACAAACGGGGAGACCGATGTTGATTGACGAGCAGACCATCACCGGACGACGTGTCCACACGGCCAGGCTGACACAGGCCAAGGGGTTGACCGACGGCCCGCCCGGCGACGAGGCGATCCGGGCCGCGTCGATCGCCAAGTACCGCAAGCGGGCCGCCGGATACGACCGTTCCTGCGGTCCCACCTGGCCGATCCGCGAACGCACGATCGCGGCGCTGGATCTGCAGCCAGGGCAGCGGGTGCTCGACGTGGGCTGCGGCACCGGCCTGAGCTTCGATATGCTGCGCGAGCGGGTCGGCGATACAGGCCGGGTCTACGGAATCGACCAGAGTCCTGAAATGGCGCAACGTGCCAGCGCGCGGATCGCCGATCGGGGCTGGCGCAACGTCACGGTATCGCTGAGCGCTGCGCAGCATGCGCGCCTGCCCGAGCCGGTCGACGCGATTCTGTTTCACTACACGCACGACATCCTGCGATCGCCGGCCGCGGTGCGCCTCCTGCTGTCGCTGGCGCGGCCGGGCGCGACGGTGGCGATCGCCGGCGTCAAGTACTTTCCGGCCTGGCTGGCCCCGCTGAACCTCTGGGTCTACCTGAAGAATGTTCCGTACAACGGAAGCCCTGGCCAACTACGCGCCCCCTGGAGCGTCGCCGCCGCGCTTCTCCCCGGGCTGCGGTTGACTCCGACACAGTTCGGGATGGGCTACATCGCGACGGCACGCCTGCCGCAGCGCCCCGAGGCCGCACCGGCGTCGACGCTCACCACGAGCTGACCGAACGATGGGCATGTTCCACGCACCACACGGCGGCGGCACGACCGATTCGAACCGCTCCCACCTCATCAAGGGCGTGGCCGCACTGCTGCTCCTCAACGCCCTGCTCAGCTTCGAGAACTGGTGGCCCTCGCCGGCCATCAAACCCGACGCCCGGCTTGCGCCCGAGTTCCT
>JAHEDO010000086.1 GCA_024641185.1 Burkholderiaceae bacterium
AGCGGCAGGCGCGGGAGTTTCGGCGGCGGCAGCCGGTGCCGCGGCAGCCGGCGCCTTGGGTTCCTCGAACTTGGCGCCGCCCGCGTTGGCCATGTAGACCACCGCTCGGCCGATCTCGATGTCGTCGAACTGGCCACCGCCCTGCGGTGTCATCGCGCCCTTGCCCTTGAGCGCCGATTGCAGCAGCGCGTCGTATCCGGCCTTGATCCGAGGTCCCCAGGCCGCGGCATCGTTGTACTTCGGTGCGCCGGCCGCGCCGGTCGAATGGCAGGCGGAGCACTGCGCCTTGTACACGTCGGCGCCGGCCAGCCGCACCTTGGGGGCATTCGCGTCCTTCAGGACGAACTTGGCCACCGGCTGGATACGGGCCTCGATCGCCTCCGGAGTCATCGCCTCGGCCCCTGCGCCGGTGCGGGAGTCCGTGTTCACGAACTTGACCAGCAGCACGATCAGCAGGATCGGCACAACGAAAGCGAGTACGACAACGGTGATCAGCTGCCGCGGGGTCTTGATGAATGTCGAGTGTTCTTCGCTCATGCCGATTCCCTGATTGGCGAAAGTCGCTCGTGCGGCGCCTGGCGCACCTGGCCCGACCCCCCGAGGGTGGACCGCAAGCGCCCGTGCGGGCCGTCGAGATCAAAGCCCTGAATTGTATCGGGAAAGGCGCGTTGGAAGAAAACGGTCGGCAAGCAAGGTACAATCCGGCCTCTCGCGCCCGTAGCTCAGTGGATAGAGTACTGGCCTCCGAAGCCAGGGGTCGCTGGTTCGATCCCAGCCGGGCGCGCCATCTTTTCGGAAGCAGACGGACGACGCGCTACCCAGGCGCTACCGTGCTGTCGGCATTTGAAGTCAGTGCGTTAGTGAGCCGTGTCTCAGCTGCACTGTGTCTATGACCGCTGTTTCCGCAACAGCCGGGTGTCCGTCCGGCGGCAACGGGCGTCGATCCCTCACTGATCGGGAGGCGAGTCCGTCCGCATCCGGCGGAGGCGTCGCCACTGTTTCCTCGGACCCCCACCCCGCCAAATTACCGACCGCGGTTCCCTGCCGGCATAGGGCCAGGAATTCGCTCAGGCAATCTGCATACAATTCAAGTTTGTTCAAAGATACGTCGGAGATGCTTTGAGCGACCCGAAACAGATTCTCGCAGATCTCTATCGCACGATGGTCAGAATCCGCGCGTTCGAAAACGCGGCGGAAATCGCAAGCCAGGGCGGCGTCAGCGCCTATGGCAACGCGGCCGATGGCAGCGCCAAGGTGCGTGGCCCGCTGCATCTTTCAACCGGCCAGGAGGCGGTACCCGCGGGGGTCTGCGCCCATCTGCGCCGTGACGACTACCTGACCTCCACCCACCGCGGCCACGGCCACACGCTGGCCAAGGGCGCCAGCCTCGACGGCATGATGGCCGAGCTGTTCGGCAAGTCCACCGGCTTCAACGGCGGCAAGGGCGGCTCCATGCATATTGCAGATTTCTCGGTCGGCATGCTGGGCGCCAATGGTGTCGTGGCGGCCGGCTTGCCGATCGCGGTGGGTGCTGCCCACGCGCAGAAGATCCAGCAACGCGACGCCATCACGGTCTGCTTCTTCGGTGACGGCGGCGTCAACCGTGGCCCCTTCCTGGAGGCGCTGAACTGGGCCAAGGTGTACGGCCTGCCGGTGTTGTTCGTCTGCGAAGACAACCGCTGGAGCGCCACCACCGCCAGCGGTCCGATGATCGCCGGTGCCGGCGCCTCGGCGCGGGCACTGAGCCTGGACATCCCGGGCGAGAAGGTCGATGGCAACGACGTGCTGGCAGTCCATGCCGCGGCGCAGACACTGGTGCAGCAGGTGCGCTCCGGCGGCGGGCCGCGCCTGCTGCATGCCATCACCTATCGCGTCAAGGGCCATGTCTCGGTGGATCTGGCGGCCTACCGCGATCCGGCCGAAGTGCAGGCCGCACTCAAGAGCGATCCGATTGCCCGTGCACGCCAGCAGTACCTGGCACTCGACGGCGCCGAATCGCAGCAACTTGACGCGATCGAGCAGGCGGCCGAGGCGGAAGTGGCCGCGGCGCTGGCGCTGGCCGATGCCGCACCCTGGCCCGACGCACAGAGCGCATACACCGACATTCAGGACACAGGGGCCGGCCAATGGCGCTGATGACGTACGCCGAAGCCTCGGTGCGCGCGGTGGCGCGTGAAATGGAAGCCGACCGCAACGTCGTGGTGCTGGGCGAAGACGTGGGCCGGGGCGGCATCTTTGGCCAATACAAGGGATTGCTGCAGCAGTTCGGCGCCGAGCGTGTGATCGACACCCCGATCAGCGAGGCGGCCATCCTGGGTGCCGGCGTCGGCATGGCGCTGGCCGGACTGCGGCCGGTGGTCGAGATGCGCGTCGTCGACTTCGCGCTGTGCGGCATGGACGAGATGGTCAACCAGGCGGCCAAGAATCGTTTCATGTTCGGCGGCCAGGGCCGGGTGCCGATGGTGGTGCGCATGCCGATCGGTATCTGGGATTCCTCGGCGGCGCAACACTCTCAATCCTTCGAGAGCTGGTTCGCACATCTGCCCGGCGTGGTAGTGGTCTGCCCCGCTACGCCGCAGGACAACTACAGCATGTTGCGCGCGGCGCTGGCCTGTGGCGACCCGGTGGTCTACATGGAGCACAAGACTCTTTGGGGGCTCAAGGGTGAGGTCGACGAGTCGCGGGACGTGGTGCTGGGCCGTGCGCACACGCTGCGCAGCGGCCGACACCTGACGATGGTGAGCTGGAGTCGGCAGGCGTCGATCTGCGAACTGGCTTGTGCGCAACTGGCGGCGCAAGGTGTCGAGGTCGAATTGATCGACCTGCGCAGCATCTGGCCCTGGGATCGCGACGCAGTGCTGCAGTCCTGTGCGCGTACCGGCCACCTGATGGTGGTGCATGAGTCCATCCAGGCCGCCGGCTTCGGCGCCGAGATCGCCGCCACGGCGGCCGAGGTCACCCGCTGCAAGGTGCGTCGTCTGGGGGCGCCGCGCATTCCGGTGGGCTACGCGCCGGTGCTCGAGGCGCAGTCGCGCATCGATGCCGACGCGATCGCAGCTGCCGCACGCGACTTTCTGAAATGACCGAGTCCTCGCCTGAACGCGATGTAGTCCCCGATCCTGGCGCCCAGGACGACAAGACCGTGGTGCCGCTGAAGATCGAGGACTGGCTGACCGTGATCGTGATGGCCTTGCTGGCGTTGATCACGTTCGCCAATGTGCTGGTGCGCTATTTCACCAGCCAGTCGTTCGCCTGGACCGAGGAGATCTCGGTGTTTCTGATGATCATGCTGGCACTGGTGGCGGGGTCCGCGTCGGTGGCTCGCAACCGGCAGATCCGCATCGAGTATTTCGCGGATAGCGGATCGCCGGCACGCCGGCGGGCGTTGGCGCGTTTTGGCGCGCTGATGGTGTTCGTGCTGTTCGTGCTGATGACGGTACTCAGTTCGCGGATGGTCTACGACGACATCCGCTTTGGCGAGACATCGCCGGGCATCGGTGTTCCCGCATGGTGGTATTCGATCTGGTTGCCCATCGCGTCGGTAGCGATCGCCGGCCGCGCATTGGGCCTGTATATCCGCCGGGGGCGGCGCACGTGATCGTCAGTTTCCTGTTCCTGGCCTTCATCGTGATGATGCTGATCGGCGTGCCGATCGGCGTCGCGATGGGTCTGGCTGGCTCAGCCGCGATTGCGCTGGCCAACCCGGACACTCAGTGGTTCGGGTTGATGGCCGTGCCGCAGAACTTCTTTGCCGGTCTGGGAAAATACCCGCTGCTGGCGATTCCCATGTTCGTGCTGGTCGGGTCGATCTTCGAGCGTTCCGGCGTGGCCCTGCGGCTGGTGAATTTTGCCGGCGCCATCGTCGGCCGCGGCCCTGGCATGTTGCCGCTGGTGGCGATCGCAGTGGCGATGTTCCTGGGTGGCATTTCGGGCTCCGGCCCGGCAACGGCAGCCGCAGTCGGTGGCGTGATGATCGCGGCGATGGCCCGCGCCGGTTATCCCCCGGCGTATTCCGCCAGCGTCGTGGGAGCCGCCGCGTCAATCGACATCCTGATTCCGCCGTCGATCGCCTTCATCGTGTATTCGGTCATGGTGCCCGGCGCCTCGGTGCCGGCCATGTTTGCGGCCGGCATGGTGCCGGGCATCATGGTCGGCCTTGCGCTGATGGTGCCCACGGTCTGGCTGGCGCGGCGCCACGGCATGGGCCGGCGGGAGACCGAGCTCGGCCGCCCGCCGTTCTGGGCCAGCCTGCGCGAAGCCTCGTGGGCGCTGGCGGCGCCGGTGCTGATCCTCGGCGGCATGCGCGCCGGCTGGTTCACGCCCACCGAAGCAGCCGTGGTGGCGGTGTTCTACGGCCTGTTCATCGGCATGGCGGTCTACCGCACGATCAAGGTGCTCGACCTGTTCCTGATCCTGCGCGAGTCCGGTGAGTTGTCGGCGATCATCCTGGTCGTGGTGGCGCTGGCCGGCATCTTTGCCTATTCGCTGTCCACGCTCAGCGTCATCGACCCGATCACCCGTGCCATCGTGCACTCCGGGCTGGGCGAGTTAGGTGTGATGGCGCTGCTGATGCTGCTGCTGATCTTCGTGGGCATGTTCCTCGATGGCGTATCGATCTTCCTGATCTTCATTCCGCTGCTGCTGCCGGTCGCCAAGTTCTTCCAGTGGGATCTGGTGTGGTTCGGTGTGCTGCTGACGTTGACGGTGGCGATGGGCCAGTTCACACCGCCGATCGCCGTCAACCTGATGGTGTCGTGTCGTATCGCCGGCGTACGCATGGAGGAGACCGTGCGCTGGGTACTCTGGTTGCTGGCGGCGATGATCTGCGTGACGCTGCTGGTGATCGTGTTTCCGCAGCTCGCCCTGTGGCTTCCGCACAGGCTGGGTTATTGATGGCAGGTTCATTACAAGGAGTCACAGGCATGAAAGTTCAAGTAGGTTCCCTTCTCAAGTTCGCGGTCGCCGCGACGGCACTGGCCTTCACCGCCATGTCGTCGGCGCAGAACTACAAGCCCGAATACAAGATGTCGCTGGTGGTGGGCACCGCCTTCCCCTGGGGCAAGGGTGGCGAGACCTGGGCCAACATGGTCAAGGAGCGCACGCAGGGCCGCATCAACATCAAGCTGTACCCCGGCGTGTCGCTGGTTCAGGGTGACCAGACGCGCGAATTCACCGCCATCCGCCAGGGCGTGATCGACATGGCCATCGGCTCGACCATCAACTGGTCGCCGCAGGTCAAGCAGCTGAACCTGTTCTCGATGCCGTTCCTGATGCCCGACTACGCGGCCATCGACGCCTTGACGCATGGTGACGTGGGCAAGCAGATGTTCGACATCCTCGACAAGGCCGGCGTCGTGCCATTGGCATGGGGCGAGAACGGTTACCGCGAGGTCACCAACTCCAAGGGGCCCATCCGCAAGCCGGAGGACCTCAAGGGTCTGAAACTGCGCGTGGTCGGCTCCCCGCTGTTCTCGGACATCTTCACCGCGCTGGGTGCCAACCCGACCCAGATGAGTTGGGCCGATGCGCAGCCGGCTCTGTCCAGCGGCGCGGTCGACGGCCAGGAGAACCCGATGTCGGTGTTCACCGCGGCCAAGATGCACACGATCGGTCAGAAGTACGTGACCATGTGGGGTTACGTCGCCGATCCGCTGATTTTCGTCGTCAACAAGGAAGTCTGGGCTTCCTGGTCGCCGGCCGACCAGGCCATCGTCCGCCAAGCCGCCATCGACGCGGGCAAGGAAGAGATCGCCATCGCCCGCAAGGGCCTGATCGAGGCCGACAAGCCGTTGCTCAAGGAAATCGCCGGGCTGGGCGTGACCATCACCGAGCTGACGCCGGCCGAGCGCGAAGCCTTCGTCAAGGCCACCCGTCCGGTCTACGACAAATGGAAGTCGCAGATCGGCGCTGACCTGGTGAGCGCGGCTGAAAAGTCGATCGCCGCGCGCAAGAAGTAAGGCACTGCCGCATGCGCGGGCCGCCGGCCTGTGCCAATGAACAGGCATCCCGGGGACGGGATGCCTGTGTTTTTGGGAGCGAGCCGGCGACGGATACGACCGTGTCATCGTTCTTTCGCTTGCGGCGTGGTAGCGTGACAAGGGAGTCGGTTGCCGCGCGGCAGCCTGCGCCCGATTCGCGATGAACACCAAGAACGGATCGTCCGAGCGCCAAGTGCGCCGCTCGCTGAGCCTGGAACGCGCGGCGCGCGGCGTCGAGCAGTTGCGCCTCGCAGCGCTCGCCGCCGAGGCCGAATTCGCGGAGCTGCTCGACCTCGCGGCGCCCGAGTCGCGCGAGAGCGCCTACAACCTCGCCCATTACCTGGCCGTGCGCCGCCACGACGTACGCCCGCTGCAGGACGAACTCGCCGCGCTCGGCCTGAGTTCGCTCGGCCGGATGGAGGCGCACGTGATGGCCTCGCTGGACGCCGTCGGGGAGGCGATCGACGCGATGCGCGGGCATCCACGAACGCAGAGGGCCGCGGGCGCTGCGCGGGCGGGCGCTGCGCGGGTGGAATTCGGCCGCGGTGACGCCCTGCTCGCAGAGCACGCGAACGCGACGCTCGGCCCGGGCCTCGAGGACGGACGGACCAGGATCATGGTGACGATGCCCAGCGAGGCAGCCGCCGACGCGGCGCTGCTGCGCGACCTGCTCGACACGGGCATGGACCTGATGCGCGTCAATTGCGCGCACGACGGGCCTCTGGAGTGGGTGCGGATGGTCGAGCACATGCGCGCCGCCGAACTGGCGACGGGGCGCGCCTGTCGCGTGTCCTTCGATCTGGCCGGTCCGAAGCTGCGCACCGGGCCGATCGCCGAGGGGCCTCGCGTCGCCCATTGGCGCCCCGAGCGCGACGCGCTCGGCCGAGTCGCGGCGCCGGCGCGGGTTCGGCTGTCGACACGGGCCGGCGCCGGCGAAGCCGGTGCGATCCCGGTGACCGGCGACGGGCTGGCCAAAGCGCGCGAAGGCGACGTGGTGTCGCTCACCGACACGCGCGGCCGCGAGCGCGAACTGCGTGTCCGGCATTGCGAGGACGGCGAAGCGCACTGCGAGACCGACAGCTCCGCCTACGTCGTCCCCGGCACCCGGCTCACCATCCGGCGCAAGCGGCGGGTCGTGGGCAGTCTCGAGGTCGGCGCGCTGCCGGCGAACCGACAGGCGGTCACGCTGCGCCCGGGCGACCGGCTCGATCTGGTGCACGGGGAGGTGCCCGGTCATGCGGCGCTGTTCGACGAGCAGGGCGGGGGCGTAGCGCCGGCGCAGGTCGGCTGCTCGCTGCCCGAGGTTTTTCATTCGGTTCGTCCCGGCGAGCGCATCCTGTTCGACGACGGCCGCATCGGCGCGGTGGTCCGGAGCGCCTCCGAAGACCGGCTCGCGGTCCAGGTCGTGACTGCGGCGGGCGGCTCGGCCAAGCTGCGCAGCGAGAAGGGCATCAACCTGCCGGACACCGATCTTCGGCTGCCGGCGCTGACACCGAAGGACCTCGAGGACCTTCAGGTCGTCGCGAAGCACGGCGACCTGGTCGCGCTGTCGTTCGTCCAGCAGCCCGGGGACATCGTCCAGCTGCTCTCCGAGCTCGAGCGTCTGCAGGCGGGGCATCTCGGTGTCGTCCTGAAGATCGAGACGCAGCGGGCGTTCGAGCGCCTTCCCGTGCTCCTGCTGACCGCGATGCGCCATCCGCGCATCGCGGTCATGGTCGCGCGCGGCGACCTCGGCGTGGAAGTGGGCTTCGAGCGCCTGTCGGAAGTCCAGGAGGAGATCCTCTGGCTGTGCGAGGCCGCGCACGTGCCGGTGATCTGGGCGACGCAGGTGCTCGAATCGCTGGCCAAGGGCGGCATGCCCTCGCGCGCCGAGGTCACCGACGCGGCGATGGCCAGTCGGGCCGAGTGCGTGATGCTGAACAAGGGACCGTACATTCGCGAGACCTTGCGCTTTCTCGTCGACGTGCTCCGCCGCATGCGCAATCACCAGCACAAGAAGACCTCGCTGCTGCGCCGGCTGCGGGTGTCGGCCTCCGGCGCAGGCGGTCGAGAGCCGTCCGGCGAAACGATATAAGCTGCCGGGGCCGGGACCGCCGGGGTCCACCCCTCGATCATCGCCATGACCACTCTCGCCGCCTTCCTCGACGAACTGGCCGCGCGCGGGCCCGCGGGGCCCGCGCTCATCGACCGCGATCGGCCCGTCGCCGCCGCCATGCTCGCCGACGAATCGGCACGCCTGGCCGCCGGACTGAAGGCGCTGGGCGTCGCCAGGGGCGACCGGGTCGCCCTCTGGCTGCCGGATCTGCCGGCGTGGCTGGCGACCTTTTTCGCCTGTGCCCGGTTGGGCGCGATCGCGGTGTCGGTGAACACGCGGTTTCGCGGCAGCGAGCTCGCCGACATCGTCGGGCGCTCCGGTTGCAGGGTGATCGTCTTCTGGCCGGGCTTTCGCAATATCGACTTCGCCGGGATCCTCGCCGAGGCCGACGCGTCGGCGTTTGCCTCGCTCACACACGCGATCGCGTACGACGAAAGCGGCGGCAAGGGCGACAGCAAGGGTGGCGCCGAGGGCAAGGACAACGGCGACGGCAAGGACGGGAACCCGAGCCGGGGCCACGTCGATGCATCGGGAAAAGCCAAGCCGCGGACGGCCGTGCCGGCGCAGCTGCACGGCCGCCCCGTGCTCGCTTATCGCGCGATGCTCGATCACGCGCCGCTCGCGGCCGACGAGGGCGCGCCCGACGCCGGCTGCGTGATCTTCACCACGTCCGGTACGACGCGCGCGCCGAAGTTCGTGCTGCACGACCAGCGTACCGTGCTGCGGCACGCGCACGACGTCGCGGCCGCGATCGGCTACACGGCACCCGATGCCTGCGTCCTGCTGACCGCGCCGCTGTGCGGCGTGTTCGGATTCACCAACGCCATGGCGGCGCTCGCCGGCCGCGCGTCGCTGGTGATGCGCCCGGTCTTCGACGGCGAGGCGGCGGCGCATGCCGCGGTGCGCTACCGGGTGACGCACGCGCACGCCAGCGACGAGATGATCTCGCGGATGCTCGACGCGGCCGTCGGAGTGCCCGCGTTTCCGAGCGCGCGCTTCTTCGGTTTCGCGACTTTCGCGCCGGGACATGCGAACCTGCCGCAGCGTGCCGCCGCGCGCGGGCTCACGCTGGTCGGTCTGTACGGAATGAGCGAGGTGCACGCGCTGTGCGCGCTGCAGGATCCGTCGGATCCGCCCGAGCGGCGCGTGCTGTCGGGCGGGCGGCTGGTCGCGCCGCAGGGCAGGGTGCGTGCCCGCGACCCCGAGACCGGCGCGATCCTGCCGCACGGTACCGCGGGCGAGATCGAACTGTCGGTGCCCAGCTGCATGGTCGGTTACTACGGCAATCCGGAAGCCACCCGTGCCGCGTTCACCGACGATGGTTTTCTGCGCACCGGCGACCTGGGCTATTCGACCGACGAGCGCAGTTTCGTGTTCCTGGCGCGCATGGGCGACACGCTACGGCTCGGCGGCTTCCTGGTGAGCCCCGCGGAGATCGAGGAGACCCTGCTCGCGCACCCGGAGGTCACCGCGGCGCAGGTGGTCGGCGTCGAGACAGCGGCGGGGTTCAAGGCCTTCGGGTTCGTGATCCCGAAGCGGGAAGAGGCGTTCGACGAGGCTTCGGTCATCGCGCACTGCGCGGCGCGCATCGCGAAGTTCAAGGTGCCGGTGCACGTGCGGCCGATCGACGTGTTCCCGGTAACGCCGGGCGCCAATGCGACGAAGATCCAGAAGGCCAAGCTGCGCGAGCTGGCCCAGGCGATCGTGGCCGCGGACCAGGCTTAGCGGGCGTCGGCGGCCAATTCGGCCGCGCAGAGCAGCCGGATCGGGCTGTCCGGACAGGCTAGTACAGATCCCACCAGGAGTCGCGCGCCGCGAGCAGCTCGGCCGCCGGCCGCTCCAGCACGATCCGGCCCGACTTCATCACGTACGCGCGCGAGGCGATCTCGAGCGCGGTCTTGATGTTCTGCTCGACGAGCACGATCGCGGTGCCGAAACGCTGGTTGATCTCGCGCGCGGTCTGCAGGATCCGCTGCACCACCACCGGCGCCAGGCCGATCGAAGGCTCGTCCATCATCAGCAGCCTCGGCTGCTGCATCAGCGCCACGCCGACCGCGACCATCTGCTGCTGTCCGCCCGACATCGTTCCGGTGCGCTGGTCCTGGCGTTCGGCCAGCACGGGGAACAGTTCGCGCACCGCCGCCAGGCGCTGCGCGCGGATCGCCGGGTCGGACTGGTTCCACGCGCCCAGCATCAGGTTCTCGGTGACGCTGAGGTCCGGGAACACGCCGCGCCCCTGCGGCACGAGCGCGATGCCGCGGCGCCCGTTGGCCGCCGGATCGCCATTCGCCCAGCGGCTGCCGTCGAAGCGGACCTCGCCGGCGCGCGCGCGCATCAGGCCCAGGATGGTGCGCAGCGTGGTCGACTTGCCGGCCCCGTTGTGGCCGAGCAGGGCGACGATTTCGCCGGGGTTCACGCGCAGCGATACACCCTGGAGCACGGACTTCTTGCCGTAGCCCGCCTCCAGTCCGGTCACTTCGAGCAGCGGTTCAGACACCGAAGTAGATCTCGTTGAGCGCCGGATCCCTGGTGATCTCGGCCGGCTTGCCCCGGGCGATCACCTCGCCCTGGTGAAGGAACACCACCTCGTCGGACAGCTCGGAGACCAGCTCCATGTTGTGCTCGATCAGCAGCACCGTCTTGCCGTTGTCGGCAAGCTTTCGCACGATCGGGACGAGCCGGTGCAGCCACTCGTTGTCCAGACCGGAGGTCGGCTCGTCGAGCAGCAGCACGTCGGCGTCGGACGCGTAGATGCGCGCCATCGACAGCAGTTTCTGCTCCGGGTACGCGAGCGATTCGGCGAGCTCCCCGGCGCGGTCCGCCAGTCCGAAGAACTCGAGCACTTCCATCGCCTGAAGGCGCGCCGTGGCCTCTTCGGCCGCGACTGCGCCGGGTCGCAGGAAGAGCGTCAGCACGTTCTCGCCCAGCGGCGTGCTGCAGCCGAGCATCACGTTGTCGAGCACGGTCATCTTCTGCCACAGCCGCAGGTGCTGGAAGGTGCGCGCCACGCCGCGGCGCTCGATGTCGTGTGGCGAGCGCCCGCGCAGCTCGTTTCCGCGCAGGCGGATCGAGCCGGTGTCCGGCGGCAGGAACCCGGTGATCATGTTGAACACCGTCGTCTTGCCCGCGCCATTGGGCCCGATCAGGCCGGTGATCAGGTGCGGGGCGACGTCGAAGCTGCAGCCCTTGACCGCCTGGATCCCGCCGAAGGACTTGGACACGTTCTCCAGGCTCAGCACCGGCGTCACGGTTTCACCTTCACTTTCTCGCGCCCGAGGATGCCCTCGGGGCGAAGGAACATGAAGCCGACCAGCAGCGCTCCGTAGAAGATCTGGCGCATCGGCGCCGCGACCGAGTCGGGGATCGCGAGGAACTTGAGCGCCTCCGGCACCGCGAGCAGGATGAACGCACCGACCAGCGGTCCGGCCAGCCGCTCGCTGCCGCCCAGGATGACGAGCGACATGATGAAGATCGACTCGTGCAGCTGGAAGCTCGACGGGTTGACGTAGGTGATGTAGTGCGCGTAGAGGCTGCCGCCCAGCGCGCCGAGCGCCGACGACACGACCGCGACGACGATCTTCACCCCGACGACGTTGCGTCCCATCGCCTGCGCGGCGATCTCGTCGTCGCGGACCGCCTGCATGACCCGTCCGAACGCCGACCGCGTGATGCGCCGGCACACGAGATAGGTGAACACGGTGAGCCCGAACGCCAGGATCACGTACTTGAACGGCGAGTCGATCTGCCAGCCGAACAGATTCGGACGCGGGATCCCCGGCAGTCCGGCGTGGCCGTTGGTCAGCGACGTCCATTCCGAGAACACCGTGACGATCACGGTCTGCAGGCCGAATGACGCGACGATGTAGTAGTCGCCGGCCACGCGCAGCGACGGGATCGCGATCAGCGCGGAGGCCAGCGCGCCGGTCAGCCCGGCCACCACCAGCCCGCCCCAGAATCCCATGCCGAGCTTGAGCGCCACGATCGCCGACGCGTAGGCGCCGATCCCGTAGACCGCCGCGTGCGCCATCGAGAAGATGCCCGCGTAGCCGAC
>JAHEDO010000087.1 GCA_024641185.1 Burkholderiaceae bacterium
GTTCGAATCGCTGCGCGCCCGCGGTCTGGTCTACCCCTGCGCGTGCACGCGGCGCGAAATCGCCGACTCGCGCACGGACATCGGCGAAGCGCCGCAGCGCAATCGAGAACTGGTCTATCCGGGTACCTGTCGCGACGGCATCGCCGCCGGACGCTCGCCGCGTGCGTGGCGACTGCGCGTGGACGCCGTCGTCGTGCACTGGCAGGACCGTCTCGGTGGCCGGCATTGCGAGGATCTGGCGCGCGAGGTGGGGGACTTCGTGCTTCGCCGCGCCGACGGACTGTGGGCCTATCAGCTGGCGGTCGTGGTCGACGACGCGGAACAGAAGGTCACCGACGTCGTCCGCGGCGCCGACCTGCTGGGCTCGACCGCGCGGCAGATCTACCTGCAGGAACTGCTCGGTTATCCACGGTTGAGATACCTGCACCTTCCGGTGGTCACCGACGCGCACGGCGAAAAGCTGTCCAAGCAGACCGGGGCCAGCCCGATCGACACCGAAAGGCCTGTCGCCGAACTGAACCGTGCGCTGTCACACCTCGGCCTCGAACCGGTCCAGACGGCGGATCCGGCGAAGTTCTGGGAGGAAGCGACGCGACGCTGGGCCGCGTCGCGCTGGATGGGTTGACCTGCGAGCCGGCGCGCGAGCGCGCGCGGCCTCAGGACTTCTTGCCGCCGAGCAGCGCCGGAAGTGTGCGAGCCGGACGACGCCGCGCACCGCTTCTGCCGGCCTCGGCCTCGCCGGGCGATTTCTCGGCCTCGTCGGCCGGCGCCTCTGGCTCGGGCGCCGCCTGGTAGGGCTGGAAGAAAAACGCGTCGTTCGAGTAGCCGGGCATCGATGCCGCCGATCCGGAACGCGACGCGTCCCTTGCCGGGCTGCGGCGGGTTCCACGATCCCGATCGGCCGACGCGCGTGCCGGCCGGTCCGCGGATTCGCGCTCCGGGCGACGCTCGCTGTCGCGGTCGCGACGCGGCCGCGCAGGCGCGCCGGTGTCGACCTCGAGCCGCTCGACCGGGAGCTTGCGCTTGAGCAGCTTCTCGATCTCGGCCAGCAGGCGGTCGTCATCGCCGGTCATCAGCGACAGCGCGACGCCACTGGCGCCGGCCCGGCCGGTCCGACCGATCCGGTGGATATAGTCTTCCGCGGCGTACGGCAAGTCGTAATTGATCACGCCCGGCAGTTCGACGATGTCGAGGCCGCGCGCCGCGACGTCGGTGGCCACCAGCACCGCGATCTCGCCTTTCTTGAAGGCTTCCAGCGTCGCCAGGCGCTCCTGCTGGCTCTTGTCGCCGTGGATCGCACTGGCGTTCAGGCCGTCTTTTTCGAGCTGGCGGGCCAGCCTGCCCGCACCGATCTTGGTATTGGTAAACACGAGGACCTGCGGCAGCGCATTGTCGCGCACCAGTTTGGCCACCGCGGCGCGCTTGGCGTCGCTGCCGTCGACCCGATAGACCTTCTGCTCGACGTTCTCGGCCGCCGCGTTGCGGCGCGCGACCTCCACCGAAATCGGGTCGTGAAGGAAGCTCTCGGCCAGCCTGCGGATGTCGGTGGAAAAGGTCGCCGAGAACATCAGGTTCTGCCGGCTCTTGGGCAGCAGGTTGATGATCCGCTGGATGTCGGGCAGGAAGCCCATGTCCAGCATCCGGTCAGCCTCGTCCATCACGAAGATCTCGACCTGCGACAGATTCACCGTGCGCTGTTCGACGTGATCTAGCAGCCTGCCGGGCGTGGCGATCAGCACCTCGCAGCCTGCGCGCAAGGCCGCCAGCTGCGGCTTGATGTCCACGCCGCCGAACACGACGGCGCTTTTCAGGTTGGTGTGCTTCGCGTAGGCCGCGACGTTCACGTAGATCTGGTCCGCGAGCTCGCGCGTAGGCGCGATGATCAGCGAGCGCACCGGGTGACGCGCCGGCGAGGCGCTCGCGTTGGAATGGGGCAGCAGACGTTGCAGGATGGGCAGGGCGAAGCCCGCAGTCTTGCCGGTGCCGGTCTGAGCGGCACCCATCACGTCGCGGCCCATCAGGACCAGGGGGATCGCTTGTGCCTGGATCGGGGTGGGATCTTTGTAGCCCAGTTCGGTCACGGCCCGAAGGATCGGTTCGGCCAAGCCGAATTCATTGAAGGAGGTAATCAAATGGTTTGTTCGCGCGGCCGGGGCCGGCAGTTACTCGCTCGTTGGTGGTTAAACATGCAATTGTGCGCCTTTCCGGCACCGATGCAAACCGTAGTTGTGCACCGCAGCTTCGCCGACCGCCGGTTCTCCACCTGGCAGTGCGTACGCGCTTTGTCTGCAATTTGGGGCGATTTCGCGCATTCCCAGTCCGACTTGCACCCGAATGCCCCTGCGTCGGCGTCGTGCCCGCCGACAACCGCCGACCCGCGTTGACCGATGTCAATGTCGGCAGCCCCGGCGCTGGTTAGGCTGCGCAGTCTGCCCTGAACCGTCGCCGAGACCCCGATGCCCGAACCCCGCCCGATCGAACTCGTCTGCCCTGCCGGCGCGCTTCCCTCGCTGAAGGCGGCGGTGGACAACGGCGCGGACTGTGTCTACACCGGCCTCAAGGACAACACCAACGCACGGAATTTCGGCGGACTGAATTTCGACGACAAGTCGCTTCGAGAGGGCATCCGGTACGCGCGCGAAAGGGGTGTGAAGGTCCTGCTGGCGGTCAATACGTATCCGCAGGGGGCTTCCTGGCAGCGCTGGACGGCGGCCATCGACAAGGCGGCGGACCTCGGCGTGTTCGCGGTCATCCTGGCCGACCCGGGGCTGATGCAGTACGCGCAGCGCACCCATCCGCAGCTCAGGCTGCACCTCTCGGTGCAGGGCTCGGCGACGAACTACGAGGCGATCAACTTCTACCACGAGCACTTCGGCGTCCAGCGCGCCGTGCTGCCGCGCGTGCTGGCGCTCGCGCAGATCGAACAGGTGATCCGGAACACGCCGATCGAGATCGAAGTCTTCGGCTATGGAGCGCTGTGCGTGATGGTCGAGGGGAGGTGCGCGCTGTCGTCATACGTCACCGGCGACTCCCCCAACGTGAGCGGCGTGTGCTCTCCGGCACGGGCAGTGCGATGGGAACAGTCCGCTGACGGGCTCGAATCCCGCCTCGACGGCGTGCTGATCGACCGCTTCGGTCCTGGCGAGAAAGCCGGCTATCCGACCCTGTGCAAGGGCCGTTTCGAAGTCGAGGGCGAGACGTACTACGCGATCGAGGAACCGACCAGCCTGAACACGGTGGAACTGCTGCCGCGCCTCATCGACATGGGCGTGCGTGCGGTGAAGATCGAGGGACGCCAGCGAAGTCCCGCCTACGTCGCGCAGGTCACCCGGGTCTGGCGCGACGCGATCGACGCGGCGCTGCGCGATGCCGCCGGGTTCGAAGTCCGCGCCGGCTGGACCGCCGAACTGCGCAAACTGTCCGAAGGGCAGATGCACACACTCGGCGCCTATTACCGTCCCTGGAAATGACCGCCGACATGCAGATCGCCCTGGGCCCGCTGCTCTACTACTGGACGCGCGAGCGCGTCTTCTCGTTCTATGACGAGATCGCGCAATCGCCGGTCGACATCGTCTACCTCGGCGAGGGCGTTTGCGCGCGACGCCACGAGCTCCGGTTGCCCGATTGGCTCGAGATCGCCGCGACGCTTCGCGCGGCCGGAAAGCAGACAGTGCTGTCTTCCCAGGCGCTGATCGAGGCCGAATCCGACCTGAACAATCTGCGGCGCCTCGTCGCGGAGGACGGTCACCTTGTCGAGGCCAACGACTTCGGCGCCGTGCGCCTGCTCTCGGAGGCGAAGCGCCCGTTCGTCGCAGGCCCTTACCTGAACGTGTTCAACCCGCCCACGCTCGCGAAGATCGCGTCGATCGGCGCGACCCGCTGGGTCGCACCGATCGAGATGTCGGGCGCGGTGCTCTCGGATCTGCAGGCGAGTCGCCCGGCTGGCATGCAGACCGAAGTCTTCGCCTTCGGCAGGCTGCCGCTCGCGTTCTCCGCGCGCTGCTTTACCGCCAGGCACTTCAACCTGCAAAAGGACGCATGCGCCTTCAAGTGCGAGTCCTACCCCGACGGGCTCGAACTGCGTACGCGAGACGGCAAGCCCTTCCTGAACCTCAACGGCACGCAGACCCAGTCGATCCTGACCTACGATCTGATCCGGGAGGTCGACAAAATGCGCGAGATGGGCGTCGACGTGCTGCGCATCAGTCCGCAAGCCGAGCACACGGCAGAGGTGATCGCTGCCTTCGCGTCGCGCATCGCGCCACCGCCGGACTCGCACGCCAGTGCCGCGTTGCCGGCCGGCGCGCACCCCGCGGGCTGGTGCAACGGCTTCTGGCACGGCAAGGCAGGGCTGGCTCGGATTGAAGCCACCCGCGAGGAGGCCGTGCAATGACCGAGGCGACGTCGCCCGCGTCGGACGCGGCGCCCGGATCACGGCTGCCGGAGTTCGAAATTCCGCGCCCGTTGGGCGCGATCGTGGCGCGCCTGCCGCAGTTCCCGCCGACCTTCGCACTGGTGGCCGCACTCAACCTCGTCCCTGAGCGCGTGCTGTCACGCGACGCGCTCGAGCCGTTGATGGGGCGCGTGCTGTGTCTGCGGGTGACCGACGCGGGGTTGACACTGCGATTCACGCTCACTCCCGGCGGGTTTCGCACGGCCGCGGATGGTGCCGACAACGATCTGACGATCTCGGCCAGCGCCAGGGACTTCATCTCACTGGCGCTTCGGCGGGAGGATCCGGACGCGCTTTTCTTCGATCGCCGCCTGATGATGGAGGGCGACACCGAACTGGGCCTGATCGTCAAGAACACGCTCGACGCGACGGAACTGCCGCCCGTCCCTCCGGCGCTGCGCGCACTCGCGTCGATCCTGCAGCGCAAGCGATAGAATGAAACCATTGGCCGTTCGCGGCGCGCTTTGCGGGCGGCGCGGCTTTCTGTCGATTCGAGCGGGGTGGCGTTAGGGTCCCCGCGGCGCTGAAGGTCGAGGATATCTAGAGGCCCGTATGCGGTCGGCATTGGACAGGAGTGGGATGCACCAGGGGTTCGGCCCTGCATTGGCCGCAGCGGCGATCGCAGTGGCGATGGTGACGCTCTCGGGCTGCCAGGCCCTTCTTCCGGAGACGAAGGCGCAGACCAGCGTCGGGTGGGGCAGCTTCGACGATGCCCGCAACACGATCGAAAGCTTCATTCCCTACAAGACCACTCTGAGCGAGATCACGGCAAAGGGCATCGACCCCTACGCGAATCCCGCGGTGACCCTGCTCAGCTACTCCGACATCCTCCAGCGCTTCGCGTCGAGTTCGGCGGTCCGCCGGGAAGACTTCGATTCCGGGATCCGCGACTGCCTGGCCGCGGGCAAGCGCTGCATCGGTTACTCGATCGTTGCCAAGAGCGTCAAGCGCGAGCGGGTCGGCAACTTCTGGCTCGATTCGCTGAACTTCGAACGCAAGATCGACGTCACCGGCTGGAACTTCAACGGACTGGTGATCCTGGTCGACGACCAGGTGGTCTACACGCTCTATAGCGGACAGCCGAAGATCGAGGACCGCGAAGTTACGCGCAACCCCCTCGGCCCGCTGCAGGGCTGGGGCGACCAGGTCCCTGCGCTGATCCGCTGAGAGCGACGTCACGCTGCCGGTCCCGCATCATGCGGGACCGGCGCCATGGTTCAGCGATAACGCCATCCGGGGCCGCGACCCATCCCCGGCCCCATCGCAAGCAGACCCTGGTCGACCAGTGCCCGCTGCTCAGGCGCCAGGACTTCGTAAAGCCCCTTGACCACTTTTTCGCTTTCCTCGGCCATCGCCACGCGCTGCTTCATCATCGCAGTGTGCAATTCGATGCGCTCCGGCGCCGTACCCGGGGCGGTGTCGTGCATCGTCGCCCGCCAGGTCTTCATGCTTTCGACCTGGGCCTTCATCTGGTCCACATAGGCCTGCCACGCCTTGTCCTGATCGGCGGTAATTTTCAACTCTGTCTTGACCGCCGCCAGGCGCGCTTCTACGCCAAAGCCGGGTCCGGCTGGCGGCATCGCCTGCGGTCCGCGCCCGTAGCCGTTCGGGCCCATGCCCCTGGCGCCGGGACCCGTGCCCCAACCGGGGCCCATGCCCTGCCCCATGCCCCCGCCCGGGCCCATGCCGGAACCCATGCCCCAGCCTGGTCCCGGGCCGTACCCGGCGCCCCCGCACGGCCCATAGCCGCCCGGTTGCGCGGCGACAAGAGTGGCTGACAGCGCAAGCGCCACGGCGCCCGCCGCGAGCATTGCAGTCTTGGTTGTGCGTTTCATGATGTCCTCCGTCTGACGACTCTGTGGAAGATGCAGCGCCCGTTTCCTTGATTCGATCCAGGTCTGCGCCCTGGTTCCCATTGGACCGCAACGAGGTATCCGCACTGTTTTCGTGTTGTAGCGCCGAGCCGGGATTGCCTTCAGCGGTTACGCTGCGCTACAAATCTCCCGCCGGCCCGCTTCGCCCGGCGATATAAAGGTTCAAATGGACAACCCGGATCACATCCTGATCGTCGACGACGACGCCGAGATACGCGGCCTGCTGCGGGACTACCTGCGAAGAAACGGCTACGAGGCGAGCGTCGCGGCGGACGGCAAGGCGATGTGGGCCGCGCTGGCACGCGGTCGCGTCGATCTGATCGTTCTGGACCTGATGCTGCCCGGTGACGACGGGCTCACGCTGTGCAGAAAGCTGCGCGCCGACGCGGACACGCCGGTCATCATGCTGACCGCACGAGGCGAGGAGACGGACCGGATCGTCGGCCTGGAGATGGGGGCCGACGACTATCTCGCGAAGCCGTTCAGCCCGCGCGAACTGCTTGCGCGGATCAAGAGCGTTCTGCGCCGCTATCGCAGCCTGCCGATGAATCTGCGCGCCGACGACGCGCGCGAGATCGCGTTCGCGGGCTGGCGACTCGACACGGTCGCGAGGCACCTGGTGTCTCCCGAGCGCGTCGTCACTTCCCTCAGCGGCGCCGAATATCAGCTGCTGCGTGTGTTCCTGAGCCACCCGAACCACGTGCTCACGCGCGACCAGCTGATGCTGCTGTCGAAAGGGCACGAGGCCGATCCGCTCGACCGCAGCATCGACATCGCGGTGAGCCGTCTGCGAAACCGCCTGGCCGATGATCCGGCCGACCCGAAGATCATCAAGACGGTGCGCGGCGAAGGGTATGTGCTCGCCGTCGAGGTCGAGCTGTTGCGATGAAGCGCCTGCTGCCACGCAGCCTGTTCGGCCGGCTCGTGCTCGTGCTGCTCGGCGGGCTGCTGCTCGCGCAGTTGCTGACCGTCTGGGTCAACTTCAGTGAACGCGGACAGTTGATGCACCGGGCGGGCGGCGTGCAGCTCGCGTACCGCGTCGCGGACATCGCCAGGCTGCTCGACTCGACGGACCCGGCGCAGCGCCGCAGGATCGTCTCGGTCTTCGGCGCTCCGCCGCTCACCGTATCGCTGGACCGCCCCGCACTGGCGGCGCAGGAAGACGCGCAAGACGAGGACATGCAGTTGTCGATGTTCGCCGGCATGCTGCGCTACGCCCTGGGCGAGCGCATGTCGGTGGCGGCCGTGCGTCGGGAGGCCGGGCGAGAAGGCCCGCCGCGGACGGGTCGCGGACCACCGCCCGGGTTCGGACCGCGGGCACGGGGCGTGCCAGACGGTGGCGACGAACCTCGCGCGGGCTTCGGACCTCCCCCCGGCATGCCGATGATGCGCCGCGCGATGCCCGAACACTCGACGCCCTGGTTCGGACCCGGTGGCGTTCACTATGTCGCGCAGATCCGCCTGAGCGACGGGACGCTGGCGACCTTCGATTCCGACCTGTCGCCGCAGGACGCGTCACTGCCCGTGCGCCTCGCATTCACTCTGATGGCGATGGTAGGCACGGTGGTGCTGCTCGCCCTGGTGGCGGTCCGGTGGGTGACGGGGCCGCTCAGCGCCCTCGCGAACGCCGCCCACGAACTCGGCGGCGACATCGATCGTCCCCCGCTCGCCGAAACCGGCCCGACCGAGGTGCGGCGAGCGGCGAAGGCGTTCAATACGATGCAGCAACGGCTGCAGCGCTTCATCTCGGACCGCACCCGCGTGCTCGCCGCGATGTCGCACGACCTGAAGACACCGATCACGCGATTGCGACTGCGCGCCGAAATGCTCGACGACGAGACGCAGCGAGCGAAATTCGTCAAGGACCTCGACGAGATGGAGTCGATGGTGGCGCAGGCGCTCGAGTACATGCGCGACACGAGCCGGCGCGAGGCCACGCAGGGCATCGACATCATGGCGCTTCTCGAGAGCCTGCAGGCCGATTTCGCGGACGCCGGCGGTGCCTTCGAGATCGGCGGCAGTGCGCTGCGCAGTTACCGGGGAAGGCCGCTTGCTCTGCGCCGCTGCCTGACGAATCTGATCGACAACGCGCTGCGCTACGGCCAGCGCGCCCGAATCACGGTCGAGGACACCGAAGACCTGCTGACACTGCGCGTCACCGACGACGGCCCCGGCCTCCCCGAAGATCAGCTCGAGCAGGCGTTCGAGCCGTTCTTTCGCGGCGAGGCCTCGCGCAGTCGCGAGACCGGCGGCACGGGGCTCGGGCTCGGCATCGCGCGCAACATCGCGCGGGCGCATGGCGGTGACATCGTTCTGCGCAACCGCGCCGGCAGCGGCCTCGAAGCGGTCGTCACCCTGGCGCGAAGCGGGCCTGCTGCCGACCCTGCCCCTGATCGGCGTGCGACGGACGCGGAGCCGTCGTAACGCTCGACGAACCGCGCGGTGCGCTCGCCGTGCGGCGAGTCGCGGAACCGGCCGCGAATGTTGCGGACCACATAGTAATCATCCTCGTTGTCGTCTCCTGTCCCGGATTCAGCGCTTGAGAAACGGCGGCAGGCGCATACCCGCCTTCACCTTCGCGTCGAGCGCCGCCTCCGCGGCACGCACCTTGTCCAGACGGCCGACGACCTCGTCGATCCGGTCGAAAGGAACCACGACGACGCCGTCCTGGTCGCCGACCACGATGTCACCGGCGGCGACCGCCACGCCGGCTACCACGATCGGAAAGCCGACCGTACCCGGCCCCTCGCGCGCCGGCGAGTTCGGAGTGACCCCGACAGCGAAACACGGCAGGCCCGCACCGCGTATGCCCGGCACGTCGCGCACGCAACCGTCGGTGACGAAGGCGACCGCGCCGCCGTTGCGCGCCATACCGAGGAGCAGGTCGCCGGCGACCGCGCAGCCTGTGTGACCGGAGGTGGTCGCGACGATCACGTCACCGGGCTGCAGATGCTCGAGCGCGGCGAACACCGCGAGATTGTCGGCGGGGCCCGCGTCGCAGGTGAGCGCTGCCCCGCAGAACGCGGCCTGCTCGGGCACCACGGGTTTGATCCGGTAATCGAGCGCGCCGGCACCGCCCAGCGCATCGACAACGAAGCCGGTGGGCACGTCCTGCAGCGCGGCCAGTTGTTCGGCATGCGGGCGCCGCGGCCGTGGCGCGACGCGAACCTTTGGAGCGTCTTCGATCAACCTGTTCTCCGAGTCGCGGGGATGGATCACGTCATCCTATCCATGCCGGCCACCTGCGTCGAGGGATGCGGGATCGCGACATGCGCTATCGCTCGACCGCGAGGACGAGGCCTTCCTGCTTCAGCGGCCGGCCCGCCTGTCGGTCCGCCCCTGCGGACCGCCCATCGGCCCGGCCGCCAGGTTATCGCGATCCTCGGCGAATCTGCAGATTCGACCCACTTCGCTCCGGGAGCCGCCATGCGGATCCGCGATGCCCTCCTCGCTTGCCTGCTCGTCGTCGCAGCGGCGGAAATGCCTGCGCACGGCCAGACGCAACTGCTGAAATGCCGGGATGCCACCGGGCGCGTCACATACTCCGACCGGGGCTGCGACACCGCCGTCGACGTGCGCCAACTCAGCGTTTCCGGCTACGAAACCGTGGTCGTGCCCCCGAGCCGCAGCGCGACGATTGGAAAGGCGCGTCGTGCGCCGCGCGCCGCAGCGCAAGCCGCACGCACCGATCCTCAGCAGCCCGCGCGCAATGCCTCGTCGTCCCAGGGCGCCGCCGCCGCGCAACGATCGGTTGCCGTGGCCGATGGTCGCGTCGCCGGCGACGAAGATTCGGCCGAAGGCGAGAAGCTGCAGGCGATCCGGCAGGACTACCGTCGGGACGTCAACCGCGCGCGCACCATGGCCACCAGAGCGTCGATCTTCGGCACGCAGTGACCAAACGCGGGTAACACGCCCGCAAGCCGACGCGGCGCACTGGGCGCGGGCAGGCAGCGGCACTGGCGGTCGCGATCCTGCGGCAAGAGGAATCCTTGCGCGCAGTAGAATTCGCGTTCCCGGCGCATGCGTGCCGCCAACCTCCCCGCGCCGACAACCGTGCGCAGGAACGCCAATGCCGCTGGAAACCATCGAGATCGAAACCGGGAACGAACCCACGGCGACTGTGATCGTGCTTCACGGACTCGGCGCGGACGGCAACGACTTCGTCCCGCTGGTCGACGAAATGGATCTGCGCGCGGTCGGGCCTGTGCGCTTCGTCTTCCCTCACGCACCGATCCGTCCGGTGACGATCAACGGCGGCTACCGCATGCGCGCCTGGTACGACATCGCGGACGCCGGACCCGATCGCCGCGAGGACGAGACGGGTCTGCGCGAATCGCAGCGCGAGGTCCAGGCGCTGATCGCCAGGGAGCGCGAACGCGGCATCGCCGCGAAGCGGCTCGTGCTGGCGGGCTTCTCGCAAGGCTGCGCAATGACGCTGCTCACCGGCCTGCGGCACGACGAGCGGCTCGCCGGACTCGCGGGGCTTTCAGGCTATCTTCCGCTCGCGGCCAACACCGCCGCCGAGCGCAGCATGGTCAACGCCGACGTTCCGATGTTCCTGGCCCACGGACGCGACGATCCCGTCGTGCACTACCCGCGCGGCGTCGCCTCGCGCGACGCCCTGCTCGCGCTCGGTTATCCGGTCGAGTGGCACGACTACCCGATGGAGCATTCGGTCTGCGCCGAGGAGATCGCCGACCTCAATCGATGGCTTGAGCGCGTCCTGGGCTGAGGGTTCGCGGCAGCGGCAGCCTCGGGCCCGGACGATTCACGAGGCTCAGACGGCCACGACCGACGCCGGCCGTCTTCCCAGCGAGAAATCCACGACGCAGCCCAGGCCCTCGCGAGCGATCGCATCGAAGCACTCGTCGGTCCAGCACAGCGCGTGAGGCGTGACGATCACGTTGTCCATCGTCAACAGCGGATTGTCCGGCGCCACCGGTTCCTTTTCGAACACATCGATCGCGGCGCCCGCGATCGCGCCGCGGCGCAGCGCGTCGATCAGCGCCGCCTCGTCGGTGACCGGCCCGCGCGCGATGTTCACGAAGAACGCGCTCGGCTTCATCCGCGCGAAGCAACCGGCGTTCATCAGGTGATGGGTGCCCTGGTCGAGCAGGCACATCGTGACCACGAAATCAGACTGCTCGAGCAGCGACTCGAGCGGCACCCGGCTCGCCCCCAGTTCCTCGATGACGCCGGCGTCGACGTTGGGATCCGTCGCGAGCATCCGCCAGCCGAACGGCCGCGCCATCCGGAGGAACTCCTTGCCGATGCCGCCAGCGCCGATCACGCCAAGCGTGCGAGTGGTCAGTCCGAGCCCCATGTGCGCGGTGCGCTCGTTCCATCGCCCGTCCCGCGTGAGGCGGTCCTTGACGAAGAGCTTTCCGGCGAGTGCCAAGACCTGCGTCAGCGCCGCGACCGCGACCGGTCTGCGCACCGCGATCGGCGTGTTGGTCGTGGCGATGCCCTTGTCCGCGAGCGCCTTCACGTCCACCGAGTCGTAGCCGACGCCGTGACGCGCCACGATGCGCACGCGGCAGTCGGCCCGCGCCACCGACTCGCGCGTGACCCGGGGCGAATTCACGTACAGGCCATCGTAGCGCGCCATGATCTCCGGCGTGATCTGCGTCACCTGCTCGGGCAGATATTCCCAATCGATCCCGGGGTTGCCTGCCAGCACCTCGAGCGCGCCGCTGCCGAACGACGGCTCGCCTGCCGGCGTCAGCAGGTCGCGGGTCAGCCCCACCCGGAAAGTCATTGTCCTTCCCCTTTCGCGTCCA
>JAHEDO010000088.1 GCA_024641185.1 Burkholderiaceae bacterium
TCATTCAGGTGCTGGTGGAGTCGGCGCGCACGACCGCGATGCTGTTCACGATCGTGATCGGCGCGGCGATCTTCGCGAACTTCCTGAATTTCACGACGATGCCCCAGGACCTCAAGTACTTCGTCGCGGCGTTCAACGTGAACCCGATCCTGGTGATCGTTGCGATCTGCCTGATCTACGTCGTTCTCGGCACCGCGATGGAGACGCTGTCGATGATCCTGCTGACGGTGCCGATCTTCTTTCCGCTGGTCCAGAGCCTGGGCTTCGACCCGATCTGGTTCGGTGTGCTGATCGTGTGCGTGGCCGAGATCAGCATGATCACGCCGCCGGTCGGGATGAACATCTTCGTGCTGAGCAGCGTCGTGCCGGATGTCCGGACGACGGACATATGGCGGGGCGTGCTGCCCTTCGTGGTCGCCGACGTGCTGCGCATGTTCGTGCTGATCGCGTTCCCGATGCTCACGCTCTGGCTGCCGCGGCTGCTGAACCTCTAGCGGTCGGCCCTCGGGGCAGCCTGGCACATCGCGAGCGCCGCCGCGAAGAGCGGGCTCGCCGGCTCGGCCAGGGCGTCGACCACGGTGAAGTGATTCCGCCCGGGGGCGGGCACGTCGGCGCTGAGATTGCGCTTCCAGCGCTCCCCGATCAGCGCGTTCTGGCGCGCGAACTCGCTGCTCTCCTGGCCGCCCACGCAGGTGACCAGGGGCGCGTCTCCGGCCGGCGGCATCCATGCCGGGCTCAGCTTCATCGCGCCATGCTCGTTCAGCTTCAGGTCCTTGTTCAGGAAGCTTGCGCGCCTGATCGGCTCCAGGTCGTATAGCCCGCTGATCGCCACGCCGCCCTTGATCAGGTCGGCAGGCAGGTCGGGGTCCCAGGCCGGCCACAGCGCGCACATCGCCATCGCGGTCAGGTGGCCGCCGGCCGAATGCCCGCCGACGAAGATGCGCGAGGCGTCATAGCCGTAGCGCTCGCTGCCCCTCCACAGCCACTCGATTGCGCGCAAGACCTGCAGCACGATCGTCTCCATGCTCGCTGCGGGTGCGAGGTCGTAGTCGATCACCGCGACGTTCACGCCGCGTGCGACAAACGGCGGGGCGACCCAGGAGAAGTCGGACTTGGACATGGAGCGCCAGTAGCCGCCGTGGATGAAGACGAGCAGCGGCCCGCCTTCGCGTGACGCGGGGAAGAGGTCCAGGCGCTGTCCTGACGTGCCGCCGTAGTAAAGGTCCAGCAGGCCGGTGCTGGCCCCGCGCACGCGCCGCCCCGCGCGCGCCCAGCGCTCGAAGTGCCCGGCGTACTCGGGCACCAACGCCCGGTTGTCGTACTCGCGGTTGCAGAACGCTTCGGTGTATTGCATGACGCCGTTAATGTAGCGCCTCGCGGCGGTGCGCGCGAGGGCGCTGCGGAACCTTCGTGCCGCCCGTCCGAGCGGGTGGCGGG
Source organism: Burkholderiaceae bacterium (assembly GCA_024641185.1). GTDB lineage: Bacteria > Pseudomonadota > Gammaproteobacteria > Burkholderiales > Burkholderiaceae_E > Quisquiliibacterium. Next base: position 1,438 of record JAHEDO010000088.1, read on the forward strand.
CTCACGGTGCGCGGCGGCGAGCAAAGCGCTCGAAGTTTCGGCTATAATTCGCGTCCTTTGGGGCGGTAGCTCAGCTGGGAGAGCGTCGCGTTCGCAATGCGAAGGTCGGGAGTTCGATCCTCCTCCGCTCCACCAGGGCCCTCTCCAGCGGGGTCCAACGATGTGCGAAGAGCCGGCCGAAGTGCCGGTTTTTCTTTGCCCAAACCAAGCGCAATGCCTATGAATTGGCGCGATGCGAATGACGATGAGTCTTTGATCGGGTCTAGTTTGAAGCTTTCCGGGCGCGCCGGTCGACTGAACGCTCGGCGAAATCCGGACCCCTTTCTCTGTTCCGGCGCGCCGCCGATCCGCCGCCCCGCCCCACGATCCCACTATCACGCTCGCAGCCACAGAAGATCGCGACGATCTGCCGTGCGATGTCGCGCGACGTCATGCGGCCGGGCCGGTACCAGAGTCGCGTCCAGTTGAGTGCGCCGAAAAGCGTCAGCCGGAACACCGAACGATCGATGGCGTCCGGAAGTTCGAGCGCACCGATCAGTTCGCGGAACAGTCGGTCGTAGGCTTCCCGGTCCTGCTGCATCCGATGCTGGAGTTCCTCGTCGTGAATCGCGAACAGCGCGGTGGCGGTGATGCGCGCGATCGGGTCGCCCGCGACGACCGCCTCGACATGCGCCGCGCACGCGGCTTCGAGTCCCTCGCGTGCGGTGCGGGCCTCGCCGACCACCTGACGCACCCGCGCGGTGAGCTGGCGAAAGCCTTCGTGGTTGACCGCGACAAGGATGTCCTCCTTCGACGCGAAATGGTGGTAGACGGACCCGGCCAGCACGCCGACGCGCTCGGCGATGTCGCGAATCGAGCTTCCGGCATAGCCGTGCTTGCCGAACAGTTCCGCGGCCGCCAGCATGATCTGATTGCGGCGCTCTTCGGGCGGCATCGCGTCGGCGCTGTCCGCGGCGAGCCGGGAGCGGCGCACCAGCCGGCGCGTGGCGTCGCCCCGGCGCAGGATGTCGCGCTGCGATTGCGTCAGCGACCCGACGCCCCCGAGGTCGCGCTCGATCGCGCGCAAGCGCTTGTACGCGGTCTCGAGCCCGTGCTTGACCCAGATGTAGCGCACGCCCGCCGGCGATACGGTCATTCCGGACCGATCCAGTGCGCGGGCCGCGGATTCCTGCCCGTCCTCGGGATGCTCGCGCGCGTGCCGCAGCACGGCCGCTTCGGTCGCGGCACGTGAATCTCGGCTCCTCGCCGCCACCTTGCTCTTCATTGCATGTCGGGTCCGGTGATCATGCCGCTCAGGACTGCGGGTATCGGCAAAACTAACTAATAGTACAACTGTTTGACAAGTTAGTCAGTGCGGGTTAGATTGGCCCCGGGGATCGAGAGACCGAGAAGCGTCCGCCGCGGTCGCCGCGCAGCCGGCGCGTGGTCGGCGCAACCGCATTGGAGGAGACATGATGAAGAGCACTTCCCTGGTCGCGGCAGCGCTGGCCGCGCTGCTTGCGACATCCGCCGCCGCCGAGATCAACATCGGCGTCACCCTCTCCGCCACCGGACCGGCGGCCTCGCTCGGGATTCCGGAGAAGAACACCTTCCCGCTGATGCCCACGACGATGGGCGGGCAGAAGGTCAATTACATCGTGCTGGACGACGCGACCAACCCGACCGAGGCGAACAAGAACGCGCGCCGCCTGGTCGACGAGAACAAGGTCGACGCGATCATCGGATCGACCACCACGCCGACCTCGCTGGCGGCGATCGAGGTGGCCGCCGAGACCGGGACGCCGATCATCACGATGGCGCCGATTCCGCCGCAACAGGGCGCCAAGCAGTCGTGGAGCTTCGTCACCCCCCAGGGCATCGGCCTGATGGCCTCGGCGCTGATCGACCACATGAAGGCCGCGGGGGTGAAGACGCTTGGCTTCATCGGCTACGCGGATGCCTACGGCGAGGTCTGGCTGAACGCGATGAAGCCGCAGCTCGAGAAGGCCGGCATCAAGATGGACGTCGTCGAGCGCTTCCAGCGCACCGACACGTCGGTCACCGGACAGGTGCTCAAGCTCATCTCGGCCAACCCGGACGCCGTGCTGGTGGTCGGGTCGGGCACCCCGGCGGTGCTTCCGCAGGCCACGCTGAACGAGCGCGGCTACAAGGGCAAGATCTACCAGACGCACGGCGTGGCCAACCGCGACTTCCTGCGCGTGGGCGGCAAGAACGTCGAGGGGGCGGTGTTCCCGGTCGGTCCGATGCTGCTCGCCGAGGAACTGCCCGATTCGCACCCGAGCAAGAAGCCCGCGCTCGAGTTCGTCGCGGCCTACGAGAAGGCGTTCGGCAAGGACAGCCGCTCGACTTTCGGCGCGCACGCGTGGGACGCCGGGCTGCTGCTCTCCGCTGCCGTGCCCCAGGCGTTGAAGCAGGCGCAACCGGGTACGCCCGCATTCCGCAAGGCGCTGCGCGATGCGCTCGAGGCGACCAAGGAACTTCCCGGCGCGCACGGAGTGTTCAACATGACCGCCACCGATCACAACGGCCTCGACGAGCGCGGGCGGGTGATGGTCATCGTCGAAGGCGGCACCTGGAAGCTGATCAAGTAGCGCCGATCGCGTGAAGCCGCCCCGGCCGGGAGGCCAGCCGGGGCGTCGGTCGCGATCGAATCGGCTGAATGCGAAGGGCGGGCCCGATCGGCCGCACTCCGCCGCCTCCCTCAGGAGCGCCATCATGAGCAAACCGCCGTTCAATCGCGTGAGCTTCGCTCCCGCCGCGGTGGACGTCACCTCGCTGCGCGAGGGCGGATACCTGCTGCGCTCGCCGCAGCCGCTGCAGCCGTATTCGCGCTGCATCGGCGAATGGCTGGAGCACTGGGCCCGCGAGAGCCCGGACCGGACCATGCTCGCCGAGCGCGCGGCCGACGGTCAGTGGCGACGCGTGAGTTACGCGCAGGCGCTCGCCGCGGCGCGCGCGATCGGCCAGGCGCTGCTCGAGCGCGGACTCTCGCTCGAGCGCCCGGTGGTTGTCCTGTCCGACAACGGCGTCGATCACGCGCTGCTCGCGCTGGGCGCGATGCACGTCGGCGTGCCCGTCTCGCCGATCTCCGCGGCATATTCGCTGGTCTCGAAGGACTACGCGAAACTGAAGTACATCCTGGAGTTGCTCACCCCGGGACTCGTGTTCGCGCAGGACGGCGCGAAGTTCGGCGCGGCGCTGCGCGCGGTCGACCTGCGGGGCGCCGAGGTCGTGGTCTCGGCCAATCCGCCCGAGGGGCTCGCGGCCACGTCGTTCGACGAGCTGCTGGCGACCGCGCCCGGCCAGGCGGTCGACGACGCGTACCGCGGGATCGGCCACGACTCCGTCGCCAAGATCCTGTTCACCTCCGGATCGACCGGTCTGCCCAAGGGGGTGATCAACACGCAACGCATGCTCTGCTCGAACCAGCAGGCGATCGCGCAACTCTGGCCCTTCCTGTCGGAGAAGCCACCGGTGATCGTCGACTGGCTGCCGTGGAGCCACACCTTCGGGGCGAACCACAACTTCAACATGATCCTTCGCCACGGCGGCACGATGCACGTCGACGCGGGCAAGCCCGCGCCCGGCCTGATCGAACAGACGGTGGCGAACCTGCGCGAGATCTCTCCGACGATCTACTTCAACGTGCCGCGCGGCTACGACATGCTGCTGCCCTTCCTCGAGCAGGACGACGCGCTGCGGTCGAACTTCTTCCACCGGCTCGACCTGATGTTCTACGCGGCCGCCGCACTGCCGCAGAACCTGTGGGAGCGGCTCGAGGAAATCTCGATCCGGGCGCGCGGCGAGCGCGTGACGATGGTCTCGGCCTGGGGCTCGACCGAGACCGCGCCGCTGGTCACCTCGGTGCATTTCGCGATCGAGCGTGCCGGCGTGATCGGGCTGCCGGCGCCGGGGGTGACGATCAAGATGCTGCCCAACGCGGGCAAGCTCGAGCTGCGGGTGAAAGGCCCGAACGTCACGCCAGGGTACTTCAAGAGCGAGGAGCTCACGCGCGCGGCCTTCGACGAGGACGGCTTTTATTGCATCGGCGACGCCGGGCGCTTCGCCGACGACAACGAACCGGCCGCGGGCATCGAGTTCGACGGGCGCATCGCCGAGGACTTCAAGCTCACCTCGGGCACCTGGGTGCACGTGGGCGGTCTGCGCGTCAACGCGGTGGCCGCCGGCGCGCCGGTGATCCAGGATTGCGTGGTCACCGGCCACGATCGCGACGAAGTCGGTCTGCTGGTGTTCCCCAATCCCGCGGGTTGCCGCGCCCTGTGCCCCGACGCCTCGCCGGACGCTCCGCTGTCCGTGCTGATCGCGCGCCCGGAAGTCAAGGCCCGCCTGCGCGACGCGCTCGCACAGCTCGCAAGAGAGGGAACCGGAAGTTCGACCTATCCCAGGCGCGCGCTGATCATGGAGGAGCCGCCGTCGATCGACGCCAACGAGATCACCGACAAGGGCTACATCAACCAGCGCGCGGTGCTCGTGCGGCGGGCGGCGCTGCTGGCGCGGCTGTACGGAAGAGAACACGATCCGGACGTCGTCACGCTGGCCGGACGATGAATCTCGACATCGCGCTGCTGCTGGCCCAGGACGGCCTCACCAACGGCGCGATTTACGCACTGCTGGCGCTGGCACTGGTGCTGGTGTTCGCGGTGACCCGCGTGATCTACGTCCCGCAGGGAGAGTTCGTCGCCTACGGCGCGCTGACGCTGGCCAGTTTGCAGATCGGCAAGACGCCGGGGACCGTCTGGCTGCTGCTGTGCGCGGGCGCGCTGTGCGCGATCGTGGATGTGACCGGCAGCCTGCGCCGGCGAACGCCGGGTCGCATCCCCCGCTCGATCGCCTGGAACCTCGGTTACCCGCTGCTCGTCGCCGGCGCGGTGACGCTGCTGGATCCCCGGTCGCTCCCGCTCGTCGTGCAGATCGTGCTGGCGCTGGCGCTCGTGGTGCCTCTGGGGCCGATGATCTATCGGCTCGCGTTTCAACCGGTGGCCGAGGCTTCGGTTCTGGTGCTGCTGATCATCGCGGTCGCGGTGCATCTCGCGATGGTGGGCCTCGGCCTGCTGTTCTTCGGCGCCGAGGGTTCGCGCACCCCGGCCTTCAGCGACGGAGGCATCCAGGTGGGCGATCTGCGCGTCAGCGCGCAGACGCTCTGGGTTCTCGCCGCGAGCGCGGCGCTGATCGTCGGGCTGTACCAGTTCTTCGAGCGCACGGTCTACGGAAAGGCGCTTCGCGCCACCGCGATCAACCGCACCGGCGCGCGCCTGATGGGCATCGCGCCGGTGCTCGCGGGCAAGCTCGCCTTCCTGCTCGCGGCGGCCATCGGCGCGTTCTCCGGCATGCTGATCGCGCCGATCACGACCATCTACTACGACACCGGATTCCTGGTGGGACTGAAGGGATTCGTCGGCGCGATCGTCGGCGGCTTGGTGAGCTATCCGCTCGCCGCCGCCGGAGCCTTGTTCGTGGGCATCGTCGAAGCGTACTCGTCGTTCTGGGCCAGCGCGTTCAAGGAGGTCATCGTGTTCACGATGATCATCCCGGTGCTGATCTGGCGCTCGCTGACCACGCACCATGTCGAGGAAGACGAATGAGCGACGCGCGCGGCGAGCCCGCCGGGGACGCCGGGCTCGGCTGGGCGCGCGTCACGCGCGTGATTCCCGTGCTGGGGCTCGCGCTGCTCGCGGCGGCACCCGTCGTGCTGCCGGAATACCAGATCACGCTGTTCGGCCATATCGGCCTGTACGCGCTCGTCGCGCTCGGCCTTGTGCTGCTCACCGGAGTGGGCGGCCTCACGTCGTTCGGACAGGCCGCCTTCGTCGGGCTCGGCGCGTACACGACCGCGTATCTGACGACCCGGTACGGCGTTTCGCCCTGGCTGACGCTGCCGATCGGACTCGCGCTCACCGCGGCGGTCGCACTGCTTCTCGGCTTCATCACGCTTCGACTGTCCGGACACTACCTTCCGCTGGGCACCATTGCCTGGGGCATCAGCCTGTACTTCCTGTTCGGCAATCTCGGTTTCCTCGGCGGGCACACCGGGCTGTCGGGGATCGCGCCGATCCATGTCTTCGGCATGGAGCTGAAGACCGGCCGCGAATTCTTCTACCTGATCTGGCTGACGCTGCTCGGCGCAATCGCACTCACGCGCAATCTGCTCGACTCGCGCGAAGGCCGGGCGATCCGCGCCCTCAAGGGCGGTGTGGTCATGGCCGAGGCGATGGGCGTCGACACCACGCGCTCGAAGGTGGTCGTCTTTCTCGTCGCCGCGCTGTTCGCCGGTGTCTCGGGCTGGCTGTACGCCCACCTGCAGCGCTTCGTCAATCCTTCGCCGTTCGGCCTGCAGATCGGCATCGAGTACCTGTTCATGGCGGTGATCGGCGGCGCGGGGCACGTATGGGGCGCGGTGCTCGGGGCGGCGATCGTCACCGTGCTCAAGGAGTGGCTGCAGGGCGTCCTGCCCGTGCTGTTCGGCGCGTCGGGCAACTTCGAGACGATCGTCTTCGGCATCCTGCTCATCGTGCTGCTGCAGCGTGCCCGCGACGGAATATGGCCCATGCTGGCGCAGATGCTGCCGCAGGCCCGGCAGAACCGACCGGTTCCCGACGCGCAGCCGCTCGCGAGAAGGCCGTTTCCGCCGCCGGGCAGCGTCGTGCTCGACGTGCGCGCGGCGCGCAAGGAGTTCGGCGGGCTGGTCGCCAACGACGACATCAGCCTGAGCGTGCACGCGGGCGAGATCCTCGCGCTCATCGGCCCGAACGGCGCAGGCAAGAGCACGCTGTTCAACCTGATCTCCGGCGTCATGCCGCCCACCTCCGGCGAGATCGTGTTTCGCGACGCGCGCATCGATCGACTGAAATCGCGCGAGATCGCGCGCCGCGGCATGAGCCGCACGTTCCAGCACGTGCGCCTGCTGCCCACGATGAGCGTGCTCGAGAACGTGGCCATCGGCGCCCATCTGCGCGGACGCAAAGGCGTGCTCGCCGCCGCTCTGCACATCGAACGCGACGAGGAGAGACGGATTCTGGCCGAGGCGGCGCGGCAGGTCGAGCGCGCGGGAATCGGCCCGCAGCTCTTCGCCGCTGCGGGCAGCCTGCCGCTCGGTCAGCAGCGCATCGTCGAGATCGCGCGCGCGCTGGCCGCCGACCCGTGCCTCGTCCTGCTCGACGAACCGGCGGCCGGCCTGCGCTACCTGGAGAAGCGTGCGCTCGCCGATCTGCTTCGCCGCCTGCGCGCCGAGGGCATGGCGATCCTTCTGGTCGAGCACGATATGGATTTCGTCATGGGCCTGGCCGACCGCGTGGTGGTCATGGAGTTCGGCGAGAAGATCGCCGAAGGGCTGCCCGAGGAGGTTCAATGCGACCCGAAGGTGGTCGAGGCGTATCTGGGAGGTGTCGATTGAACGACACGGAGCTGCTCCTCGAGGTGCGCGATCTGTGCGTCGCCTACGGTAAGGTCGAGGCGCTGCACGACGCGTCGATCCGCGTGCGCGCCGGCGAGATCGTCACCGTCATCGGACCCAACGGCGCCGGCAAAACGACCCTGCTGTGCGCGATCATGGGGCTGCTGCCATCGCGCGGGCAGATTGCCTTCGACGGTGAGCCGCAGCGCGATGCCGAGGTCGAGCACCTCGTGTACCGGGGACTCGGGCTGGTGCCGGAGAAGCGCGAGCTGTTCGGTACGATGACGGTGCAGGACAACCTGCTGCTGGGCGCATTCCAGCGGTACCGCCGCGGAAGCCGAGATCACGGCGAGACCATGCAGGACGTGTTCCGCCTCTTCCCGCGGCTGCAGGAGCGGCGCACCCAGCTGGCGGGAACGCTCTCGGGGGGTGAGCGCCAGATGTTGGCGATGGGTCGCGCCCTGATGGCGCGCCCGAGACTGCTGATGCTCGACGAACCCAGCCTCGGCCTCGCGCCGATGGTCGTGCGCGAAATCTTCCACATCATCGCAGACCTCAAGAGGCGCGGGGTCGCCATCTTGCTGGTCGAACAGAACGCGCGCGCCGCGCTGCAGGTGGCCGACTACGGCTACGTGATCGAGACCGGCAGCGTCATCCTCGAGGGCACCGGAGCCGAGCTGGCCGGAGATCCGCGCGTCGTCGAGAGCTACCTCGGGCTGAGCCGCTCGCGCGCGGTCGCCTTCTGAAGGCATCGCCCACGGTACGGTCGTCGGAAACGAAAGGAACTCTCCATGAACAACGCATACATTCCCTACGGGATCTACTGGTCGACCCCGTTCGCCAAGTGGCAGGGTTCGATCGCGCACCTGAACAGCGTGAGGCTCGCCGCGGTTTGCGGCACGAAGGCGCTGCAGGCGCGCGGCTTCCCGATGCCGGAGATCGACCTCGGCGTGCTCGGAATCACCAACCCGCAGCACGGCAGCTTCTACGGACTGCCGTGGCTCACCGGCATGATGGGGCTGGAGAGCGTCCCGGGACCGACGGTCCAGCAGGCATGCGCCACCAGCGCGCGCGTGCTGCAGATGGCCGCCCAGGAGATCGCCGCGGGCAGCGCGCAATGCGCGCTGGTCGTGACCGCCGACCGCTGCTCCAACGGGCCGATCGTCTACTACCCGGATCCGACCGCACCCGGCGGAACCGGTCACACCGAGCGCTGGGTGCTCGACAACTTCAGCCACGACCCGCACGCCGGCAACGCGATGGTGGACACCGCCGAGAACGTCGCCGCGCGCTTTGGAATCGGCGCCGCCGAGCAGGGTGAACTCACGCTGATGCGATTCGCCCAGTATCAGCAGGCGCTGGCCGACGATCGGGCATTTCAGCGCCGCTACATGATCGAGGTGCCGGTCACCGACTCGGCATTTCGCAGGCAGAGCGCGACGCTGGCCGCCGACGAAGGCATCTTCCCGACCACCGCCGAGGGCCTGTCCAGGCTCAAGCCGGTGAAGCCCGGCGGCACCGTGACGTTCGGCACGCAGACCCATCCGGCGGACGGCAACGCCGGCGTCATCGTCACCACGCGCGAGCGCGCGCGCAGCGTCTCGACCGACCAATCGATCGAGATCGAGCTGCTCGGCTTCGGTCAGGCGCGAGTGGACAAGGGCCACATGCCCGCCGCGGTCGCGCCGGCGGCGAAGCGGGCGCTGCAGGCGGCCGGACTGGGGATCGATCGCGTCGACGCGGTGAAGACGCACAACCCCTTCGCGGTGAACGACCTCGCCTTCTCGCGCCAGACAGGCTTCGCGCTGGAGAAGATGAACAACTTCGGCTGCTCGCTGATCTGGGGCCATCCGCAGGCGCCCACCGGACTGCGCTCGATTCTCGAACTGATCGAGGAACTGGTTTCGCGAGGCGGCGGAGTCGGATTGTTCAGCGGATGCGCGGCGGGCGACACCGGGATGGCCGTGGTGCTTCGCGTGGGGCCGGCGCGCGGCTGAATCGATCAGCGCGCAGCGGAACCGGCGAGCCCTGCCGCGGGCCGGATCGCGCGCGGGCGTCGACGCGACCAGCAGCTTCTACGCCTGGATTGCCGCCGCTTCGTCATTGCCGATGGCGACGAACACGGTGTTGGCCGGCGGCCCGGTCAGCAGTTTCGGGACGATTTCCGCGAGCCGATGCAGAGGGACATTGACCGAGTCGACGAGGCGATAGAGGTTTAGTCGGCCTCGCTGCGCACGTCCAGGTAGACGAGGTTGATCGCCTGCTGGTAGCGATCCTCCAGAGTGGGGCTACCGATGGCCAGCTCTATAATGCCCGGTCTGCGTTTGCCCGGGCAAAAGAGAAAAGAATCGGGCACGACACCACCGCTTCCTCTTGTAGAGTTTTGTATGGAAATTGTTCTCGCTATAGCCACGGTACTGGGCGGCATCGCGGCGAAATATCAGACGCGGTGACGCACGCGCGTCGCGCCATCCGGATCTCACCTGTCTACCCGCCCTGGTTCATGGAAATCCTTTCCGGCGCATACCGCGAATGCGGCCAGAACGAATTCGCCGTCACGACAGCTCATGAAGGCATCCGCCTGGCGCCGCAGTCGATCAATGGACGGGTGATTCTGGCGAGCTCGCTTGCGCGCGGCGGCTGGCCAGGCGAGGCCCGGCGCGTCGCCCGGCAACTGCTGGAGCTCGACGCCGGTTTTTCAGTCGCGCAGTATGTTGCGCGGCAGCCTTTCCGAGACCCCGCCGTCATCGAACGGATCGCCGAAGAACTCAAATCGGCCGGGTTACCCGATTGAGTCACGAGTATTGGGCTCGATGGCCGAACCGAATAAATGACAGCTAATGGCTGGCTACCGACTTCGCCGTCACGTTGTCCGATGTCCGGTTCGTGCTTGGCCGCACCGCGTCCTCTTCACTTCGCGGGCTTCTCGTGATGACCGCCGAACTGGTAGCGCATCGCCGAAAGGAGCTTGTTCTGGAAGTCGGCCTCGCCGCGCGAACTGAAGCGCTCGTAGAGAGCGGCGGTTAGCACTTCGGCTGGCGTGCCTTCGTCGATCGCGGCCAGGATCGTCCATCGGCCCTCGCCCGAATCGGAAACGCGGCCCCTGAAATTTTTCAGCGACGGGTCATCGATCAGGGCCGACGCCGTCAGGTCCAGCAGCCAGGAGGCAACGACGCTGCCGCGCCGCCAGACTTCGGCGATT
>JAHEDO010000303.1 GCA_024641185.1 Burkholderiaceae bacterium
CGCTGATGCTCAATCCGAAATTCGTTGAAGCGCACAACGGCTTGGGCGTCGCTTACGGGCAGCAAGGCCGCTACGCTGACTCTGTGGCGTCGTTCCGCGCGGCGCTCGCGCTCACGCCGGACGCACCGCATCTGCTGAACAATCTCGGCTATGCGCAGATGAAGGCCGGGCAGTACGACGATGCGTGGGCCTCGCTGAAGCGTTCGTTCGAACTCGAATCGCGAAACGAAAGCACCCGCGAAAACCTTCAGCTTCTGGCCAAGGCGAGACAGGCAGCTGCGGACACGGCGATTGCGAAGAAGGCGCCGCCTGCTGAAGCGCGCCCGATCGCTGCTAGCAGCCCATCGACTGTTCCGCCGTCCGCGAAACCGTCAGTGGCCGTTGCGCCGGTAGCCGCTGCGCCGGTAGTCGCTGCGCCGGTAGTCGCTGCGCCGGTAGCCGTTGCCCCGGTAGCCGCTGCGCCGGTAGTCGCTGCGCCGGTAGCCGTTGCGCCGGTAGTCGCTGCGCCGGTAGCCGTTGCGCCGGTAGCCGCTGCGCCGGTAGCCGTTGCGCCGGTAGTCGCCGCGCCGGTAGTTGCCGCGCCGGTAGCCGTTGCGCCGGTAGCCGCTGCGCCGGTAGCTGCCGCCGAAGTAGCGGCCGTGCCGCAGACCAGGTCAGCCACTGAATCGGCACAGCGTTTCGCTGATCCGGTCGAGTTTGCCGTGGCGACTCCTCCAGAGGTCGCGACGCCAGCGCCCAGCGCCAAGCCAACGACGCATCCGGCAGCCTACGAAGTGGTCATGTCGAGTTCCAATGACTCCCACCTGGTGCAACTGGCGCCTAATCTCTACGAGATGCGTCGCAACGCCGAGCCGGCGCCGACTCTTGCGGACGAGGCCCCGAAAACGCAAGTCGCTCTCGCCCAGTCCGCACAGACGCCGTCGCCGGTTGCCAAAGCGCCTGCGACGGCCGACGTGCCGGTGCGCAAGATGAAGTCCAAACGGCGCGTCGCCGCGGTCAAGGCGGCGCCCCGCGTTGCATCGGCGCCCCGCGCCGCACCTGCGCCGCACGCCACACCGGTGGCACACGCCGCACCGGCGGCAAACGCCGCACCCGCGCAACTCGCCGGCCTGGAGGTCAGCAATGGCGCGGGCATCCGCTACCTGGCCGCGCAGACTGCCCGCAAGCTTTCGGAACTCGGGGTGACGGTGATGCGAATCACCAACTACCCGGTGTTCAGCAAGGCGCGCAGCGAGGTCCATTATCGCGACGGGCACTTTGCGGAGGCTCAGGCGATGAAGGCCACTCTGCCGGTCGACGCGAAGCTGGTGCACGCGAAGCATCTGCGCCCGGGCGTCAACGTGCGCCTGGTTCTCGGCAAGGATCTGGCAACCAGCACGATCGCCCGGGTCGGCGAGCCAGCCCCCGCTCCGGTCGAGGTGGTCAAGGAAGATGCACCTCCGTCACGGCAAGTCACCGCAGACCGTCCGCCGATGGTTCCCGTGCAGCGGGTGGATAAGGTGGCTCGGGCGGGCACCGACGCCGGCTGGCGTTTCCTGTAGTTCCAGTCAGCAAAGCACGAACGGCCGCCTGCGGGCGGCCGTGTGCTTTTGATGAGAGCATGCAAGCGAGCCGCGACGCTAACGGTCGGCCGTCGCCGAAGGATCGCGAACGAAACCACCAATGGGACCTGGGAAGGAAAAGTGGGCGATGAACGATCTGTTGATCTGCAATGCGATGGTCCACGACGGGACGGGCGCGCCGGGCAGGCTGGCCGATGTCGGCGTCAGTGACGGGGTCATTGTTTCCGTCGCTGCCGCCGACTCTGATGGACGAACGGCTAAGGCCGCGGCGGCTCGTGACACGTTGGACGCCCACGGCCTCGCGCTGATGCCCGGCATCATCGACAACCACACGCACTACGACGCGCAAGTCACCTGGGATCCGTACTGCGTGCCGTCGCCGGCGCTGGGCGTCACCACAGCCGTCATCGGCAACTGCGGCTTCACCATCGCGCCGTGCCGCCCGTCGGATCGCGAGCGCATCATGCGCAACCTGACGCAGGTCGAGGGCATGTCGCTCGACGTGCTGCGCCAGGGCATCGACTGGCAGTTCGAGTCGGTGCCGCAGTACCTGGACTTTCTCGAGCGCCGCGGCTGCGCGATCAACCTCGCGGCGTTCGTCGGGCATTCGTCGGTACGCACCTTCGTGATGGGCGACGATGCGCCCAGGCGCGCGGCCACCGCGGACGAGGTCGATCGTATGCGCGAGATCGTCGCCGACGCGCTGAAGGCCGGAGCGATCGGTTTCGCGACCTCGACCTCGCCCGCGCACAACGGGGAGGGCGGGCTGCCGATGCCCTCGCGCATGGCGACCGACGACGAGCTGCGCGCGCTGGTGGGAACGCTGAAGGACGCGGGTCATGGTCTCTTCATGCTGACCAAGGGCGGCCACACGAAGATCGACTTCCTGGAGTCGCTCGCGGCGGACACGGGGCGCCCGGTGGTGGTCGCGGCGCTGCTGCACAACTCGACCAATCCGTCGGCGGTCTTTGCCGACCTCGACGCGATCGAGGCGGCGCGCGAGCGCGGGCATCGGGTCGTCGGCGCGATCTCGCCGTGCCCGCTGACCAACGACTTCACGATGCACTCGCCGTACCCGGTAGAGGGGCTGGAATCCTGGAAGCCGGCGCTGGCGCTGAAGGGCGACGCGTTCAAGGCGAAGCTCGCGGAGAAATCCTTTCGGGACGCGGTCCGCGCCGAGATCGCGCGGCCCGCGGTGTTCCGGCTGTTCAACGGCGAGTGGGACAAGGTGCAGGTGGTGGAGGTCGCGCGCGAGGCGCATCGTGCCTGCGAGCACCGCAGCATCGCGGAGCTTGCGGTCGAGGCGGGCGCGGATCCGCTGGACTTCATGCTCGACCTCGCGCTCTCGGAGGACCTGGACACGGTGTTTTCGGCGGTGCTGCTGAACTCCGACGAGGAGGCGGTCGGGCGCATGCTGCGCCATCCGGCGAGCCTCGTGTCGCTGTCCGACGCAGGTGCCCACTCGACCTTCTTCAGCGATGCGGGGTTCGGGCTGCACGTGCTGGGGCACTGGGTGCGCGAACTCGGGGTGCTTTCGCTGCCGCAGGCGGTGCGCAAGCTCACGTCGGAGTCGGCCGAGGTCTTCGGCATTCGCGAACGCGGCCGCATCGCGCCGGGCTACCGGGCGGACCTGATGCTCTTCGACCCGGCCACCGTCGGGCGCGGGCCCAAGCAGCGGGTGCACGACCTGCCGGGCGGTGGCGCGCGGCTGACGACGCCGGCGCTGGGGGTGCACGGGGTGTGGGTC
>JAHEDO010000089.1 GCA_024641185.1 Burkholderiaceae bacterium
CCAGCCGCGCGGGCGTGAACTCCTGCCACCCGCTTCGCCCCGCCATCAGGCACTTTCCGCATTGCGGGAGCGAGGGAGTGCCCAGTGTAGAATCGAAGGTTTCCCGGAATCCGACCGCGGAGCAGGGATGCACCGACACAAAGCCACTCGGAGACTCGCATGAACCACCCCAAGGAATCCCCTGCCGTGACCGGCGGGGCCCCCGCCGCCGCAGGCCAGGGCGCAGCGCGACAGGCCGATCAGGCCGCCCGGATCGAAGCTCCCGACTATGTCCAGCACGGCGGCCTGATCGAATGGGTGGCGTCGATCGCCGCGTTGACCAAGCCCGACCGGATCCACTGGGCCGACGGTTCGCAGGCCGAGTACGACCGGCTGTGCGCCGAGATGGTTGCCGCGGGCGCGATGCGCAAGCTCAATCCGACCAAACGCCCCAATTCCTATATCGCTTGGTCGGACCCGACGGACGTCGCCCGGGTCGAGGACCGCACCTTCATCTGCTGCGAACGTGAAGAGGACGCCGGACCGACCAACAACTGGGTCGAACCCGGCGAGATGCGTGCGACGCTGAACGGCCTGTTCGACGGCTGCATGCGCGGGCGCACGATGTACGTGATTCCGTTTTCGATGGGCCCGATGGGCAGCTACATCGCTCACGTGGGTGTGGAGATCTCCGACAGCCCGTACGTGGTGGTGAGCATGCGGACCATGACGCGCATGGGGCGCGCGGTGTACGACGTGATCGGCGAGGACGGCCACTTCGTGCCCTGCGTGCACTCGGTGGGCAAGCCGCTGGCCCCCGGCGAGAAGGACGTCGCCTGGCCGTGCAGCCCGACCAAGTACATCGTCCACTATCCGGAGAGCCGTGAGATCTGGTCCTACGGTTCCGGCTACGGCGGCAACGCGCTGCTCGGCAAGAAGTGCTTCGCGCTGCGCATCGCGTCGAACATGGGCCGCCAGGAGGTGCTTTCCGGAGGCATCGGCTGGCTCGCCGAGCACATGCTGATCCTCGCGGTCACCACGCCGGAGGGCAAGAAGTACCACGTCGCGGCGGCCTTCCCGTCGGCCTGCGGCAAGACCAACTTCGCGATGCTGATTCCGCCTGCCGGCTTCGAGGGCTGGAGCGTGAAGACGATCGGCGACGACATCGCCTGGATCAAGCCGCACACCGACGGTCGCCTTTACGCGATCAACCCGGAGGCCGGCTTCTTCGGCGTGGCGCCCGGCACCAGCGCCAAGACCAATCCGAACTGCCTGGAATCGCTGAAGGAGAATGCGATCTTCACGAACGTCGCGCTCACCGACGACGGCGACGTGTGGTGGGAGGGCCTGTCGGAAGCGCCGGCGCACCTGATCGACTGGCAGGGTCGGGAATGGACGCCCGAGATCGCCAAGGCCAATCCGGTCAACGGCAAGCCGCGGCCCGCAGCGCACCCGAACTCGCGCTTCACCGTGGCGGCGGCGCAGTGCCCGTCGATCGACGAGAACTGGGACAGCGTCGACGGCGTGCCGATCGATGCCTTCATCTTCGGCGGCCGCCGATCGACGACCGTGCCGCTGGTCACGCAGGCGCGTGACTGGGAGGAAGGCGTCTACATGGCCGCGACGATGGGCTCGGAGACGACCGCCGCGCAGGCCGGCGCCACCGGGATAGTGCGTCGGGACCCGTTTGCGATGCTGCCCTTCTGCGGCTACAACATGGCGGAGTACTTCGCGCACTGGCTCGACCTCGGTCATCGGCTGCAGGTCGGCGGCGCGAAGCTGCCGGCGATCTTCTGCGTCAACTGGTTCCGCACCGACGAGAACGGCAAGTTCGTCTGGCCGGGCTTCGGCGAGAACATGCGCGTGCTCGCGTGGATGCTCGGGCGCCTCGAGGGCAAGGCCGGCGGCGTCGAGCACGTGTTCGGCGTCACCCCGCGCTACGAGGACATCCACTGGAAGGGACTCGAGTTTTCGCGCGCCGCCTACGAACGGATCACTTCGATCGAGAAGGCCGCGTGGCAACGGGAACTGGAACTGCACGCCGAGCTCTTCGCGCAGCTCGCGCACGGCTTGCCCAAGGCGCTCGAACGCGTGAAGGGCCGGCTGGCGGAGCGGCTGGCCGCGTGAGGCCGGGATCACGATGAAACCTGGCACGAGCGAAGCGGCGCGGCGGGACCTCGCCTATCACCTGCACCCGACGACCGACCTGGCGGGCATTCAGCGCGACGGGCCGCTGGTGATCAGCGGCGGCGACGGCGTCTACGTCGTCGACGACGCCGGCAACCGCTACCTGGAGGGGATGGCGGGGCTGTGGTGCGCCGGCCTGGGCTTCTCCGAGCGGCGCCTCGCCGAGGCGGCCTACCGGCAGATGAAGGAGTTGCCCTTCTATCACGCGTTCTCGGGCAAGGTCGCGGCGGTCTCGACCGAGCTTGCCGAACGCATGGTGGCGATCGCGCCGGCCGGGCTCTCGAAGGTGTTCTTCGCGAACTCGGGCTCCGAGGCCAACGACTCGGCGGTCAAGATGGTCTGGTACTACAACAACGCGCTCGGCCGGCCCGACAAGAAGAAGGTGATCTCGCGCAAGCGCGCCTACCACGGCGTGACCATCGCGGCCGCGAGCCTCACCGGGCTGCCGTTCGCGCACAGCGACTTCGACGTGCCGACGGCGCGTTTCCTTCACACCGAAACCCCGCACCACTGGCGTGGCGCCAAGGCGGGCGAGTCGGAGGAGGCCTACGCGGCGCGGCTGGCCGACGAACTGGAACGACTGATCCTCTTCGAGGGCGCCGACACCGTCGCCGCGTTCATCGCCGAGCCGGTGATGGGCGCGGGCGGCGTGATCGTTCCGCCGGCCACCTATTTCGAGCAGGTGCAGCGCGTGCTCGCGAAGCACGACGTGCTGATGATCGCCGACGAGGTGATCTGCGGCTTCGGGCGCACCGGCAACATGTTCGGCTCGCAGACCTACGGGATCCGGCCCGACATCCTGACCTGCGCGAAGATGATGACGAGCGGCTACCAGCCGATGTCGGCGATGCTGGTCTCTCCGACGATCTACGGTGTGCTCGAAGAGCAGTCGCGCAAGCTCGGCGTGTTCGGTCACGGCTTCACCTACTCCGGCCATCCGGTGCCGGCCGCGGTGGCGCTCGAGACCCTGCGCATCTACGAGGAGCGCCGTCTGGTCGAGCACGTGCGCGAGATCTCGCCGCTGCTTCAGGACGGACTGAAGGCGCTGGCCGATCATCCGCTGGTGGGCGAGGCGCGCGGCGTCGGGCTGATCGGCGGCCTGGAACTGGTGCGCGACAAGTCCACGAAGGCGAGCTTCGATGCGAAAGCGGCAGTGGGCGCTCAGGTCGTCAGGAACGCGCAGCGCCGCGGGCTGATCGTCCGGGTGCTGCCGAGCGACGTGATCGCGGTGTGTCCGCCGCTGGTGATCGAGGCGCACGAGATCCGGGCGCTGCTCGACGGGGTCGCGGGTGCGCTGGACGACACCTGGGCCTGGGTTCGGGAGAACTCGCTCGTCTGAACCGAGAGTCCGGCCGCACGAATGAAAAACGCCCCGTCTCCGGGGCGTTCTTGCTCGGGGCGCCGCCGAGATCAGTTGTTCAAGGTGGTCGCGCCGAACGTTTGCGCGGCGAGCGCTTGGCGCATCACGTCCGCTCGGCTCAGCTCTTGGCCCTGTCTCGCGGTCTCTTGCGTCATGCCGGCCGGGTAGTCGATGTCGGTCACGCCGCCGACCTTGACCTGTTCGGCGGCCTGTCGCTGCACCTCGGCGCGGCTCGGGCTCTGGTACTGCTGATCCTGACCGTGGCTCGCCGTGTCGAACGGATAGTCGATCTCGGTGATGCCTGCCGCGTTCGCGGAGAATGCGGCGAAGACGAGGGCGGCGGGGGCGAGAACTTTGGCGATGACTTTCATTTGAGGCTCCTGGTTTGTTGAGTGGCTCGACGTGTGTGTTGCGTCGATGAATGCAGTCTGAGGTCACGAGTTCGCCTTCCGGTGACTGCGAGGTCGCAGTCCCGAATCATGTTGGTCTCGGTTCGGTCCCGCGCGGACCGCACGGGACCGGACGGCGCGGCGCTTACCTGCGCTTCAGGTAGAAGCCCTCGTCGAACAGCCTCACGCCGCCCGGCAGGTAGACCACCAGCAGGGTGGTGAGCATGCCCTCCAGCCAGGCCTCGCCGCTCGCGAGCAGCAGCGCGTAGGGCACGAACTCGTCGAGCAGGTCGCGCGGCACCGAGGGCGCGAGCGCGACGAAGGCGATCGCGGACGCCGCGAGTTGCACCGCGTAGGCGAAGAACAGTCCGAGCAACCCGCAGCCGAGCAGGAACACGAAGGGGTTGCGCGGCAGCCAGCGTTTGCTCGCCGACACCACCAGCCACATCGTCCAGACGGGCAGCGCGCCTGCCAGCAGCATCCTGAGGCCCCAGAGCTGGGGCTCGCCGCCGATCGGGCCGGATTGCGCGAGGGCGCCGTCGATCGCCAGCACCGCGGCCATCGACAGGATCGCGCGCGGATAACCGAGCAGCAGCGCGAGGAACCCGGAGCCCAGATAGTGCAGTTGGAGCCCGGTGGGCAGCGTCACCGTCATCCGGTGGCCGAGCAGCACCGCCGCGGTGGCGATCGCCCAGACCAGGTGCTCGAACACCGGCGCGTTCCAGCGCGCGCGGCGCGCGGCCTCGACGACCAGCGCGATCGAGACCAGCGCGAGCGCCCAGGCGGCAACCGGGTTCAGCGGGTAGGAGAACAACCGGCCCTGCGCCGTGTTCAGGCGTGCCGGACGCCCGCCGACAACGTATCGGCGTGCCGGATCGCGGCGATCAGGCTGCGCTCGTCGGCCAGCCCGCACCCCTGGGCGTCGAGCCGGCCGGCGATGTCGAAGGCGGTGCCGTGGTCGGGGCTGGTGCGCACGAAGGGCAGTCCTATCGTGATGTTGACGCCGTCGTCGATGCCGAGGTACTTGACCGGGATCAGCCCCTGGTCGTGGTACATCGCGACCACCACGTCGTACTCGGCAAATCCGCGCGCGCGCATGAACACCGTGTCCGGCGGGTGCGGGCCGCTGGCATCGATGCCGCGCGCGCGGGCGTCGGCGATCGCGGGAGCGACCATGTCGATCTCCTCGCGGCCGAACGCGCCGCCCTCGCCTGCGTGCGGATTCACACCGGCCACCGCGATCCGCGGCGCGGCGATGCCCGCGGCGCGCAGCGCGTCGTGGGTGATCGCGATCGTCTCGCCGATCAGCTCGCGCGACAGCGTGTCCAGCGCGTCGCGCAGCGCCAGGTGGATCGTGACGAGCACGGTGCGCAGCTCGTGGTTCGCGAGCATCATGCGCACCGGCACATGGCCGGCGAGCTCGGCGAGCAGCTCGGTGTGGCCGGGATAGTCGTGTCCGGCCCGGTGCAGCGCTTCCTTGTTGATCGGTGCGGTGACCACCGCGCGCACTTCGCCGCGCATCGCCAGCATCGCGGCCCGTGCGATGTAGCGGTATGCGGCGTCCCCGGCGCGCGCATCGATCCTGCCCACCGGCAGGTCTTCGGGCAGCGCTGTGGTCGCCAGCACCGGCACGCTGACCGACGGTGCGGCACCGGGCCTCGCGGCGTGCGCGCCGGGCGACGCGATGCTGCGGATCGTCAGCGGCAGCCGAAGGCGCTCTGCCTCGCGCTGCAGCAGGTCAGGGTCGCCGACGACGACCGCGGCGGTCGGCAGGCCCGCGGCGAACGCCTTGAGGATGATCTCCGGGCCGATGCCGCAGGGGTCGCCGAGGGTGATCGCGATCGGCTTCATCGGCGGGTTTGGCCAGGGGTTGCGGAATCAGCCCGCCGCCGTCAGCACCGAGCGCAGCAGCACCGCGCATCCGGCGCCCAGGTCTTCGGGGGTCGCGCTCTCGATCTCGTTGTGGCTGATGCCGCCCTCGCAGGGCACGAAGATCATCGCGGTGGGGCAGGTGCGCGCGACGTAGACCGCGTCGTGGCCGGCGCCGCTGGCCAGCCGCATCACCGGCAGCCCGAGCGCACGCGCATCGCCCTCGATGCCGGCGACCAGCGCCGGCTCGAACGCACAGGGCGGGAAGTGGACGATCTGCTCCATCGCGACTTCGACGCCGTCCTGCGCGGCGATCAGCGAGGCGCTCGCGCGCAGCTGCTCGACCATCGCGGCGAGCGTCGTCTCGCTGGCGTTGCGCATGTCGACGCTGAACTCGACGCGACCGGGGATGACGTTGCGGGAGTTCGGGTGCACGAACATCTGGCCGACCGTCGCGCGCGCATAGTCCGGCGACTCCGCCGCGATCCGGCGCACCTCGATCACCAGGCGCGACGCGGCGAGCAGCGCGTCGCGGCGCATTTCGATCGGCGTCGGGCCGGCATGCGCGTCCTGGCCGGTGACCGTCACGTCGAACCAGCGCTGGCCGAGCGCGCCCTCGACCGCGCCGATCGTCATGCGTTCGCGCTCCAGCACCGGTCCCTGCTCGATGTGGGGCTCGAAGTAGGCGGCGAAGCGCGGCGCGACATCGCGCCCCGCATAGCCGATCTGCGCCAGCGCTTCGCCGACGCTGATGCCGTCGCGGTCGCGCTGCGCGAGACAGTGCTCGAGCGTGAACGCTTCGCAGTACACGCCCGAGCCCATCATCACCGGCGTGAACCGCGTGCCCTCCTCGTTGGTCCAGATCGCCACCGCGACGGGACGTTCCGTCTGCGCGCCGGCATCGTTCATCGCGCGGATCACCTCGAGCCCGGCGAGCACGCCGTAGTTGCCGTCGAACTTTCCGCCCGAGGGTTGGGTGTCGACGTGACTGCCGATCGCCACCGGCCGGTCCGCGGGGTCCGGCGCCGGCGCGCCGTTCGCGTCGAACCCGTTGCCGCGGCGTCCGGGCCGGATGCCGAACACGTTGCCGATCCCGTCGATGCGGATCTCGCAGCCGGCCTCGCGCAGCCAGCCGACGACGAGGTCGCGGCCCTGGCGGTCGAGATCGGTGAGCGTCAGCCGGCGCACGCCGCCCTTCGGTGTCGCACCGATCCGGGCGAGCGTCATCAGGCTGTCCCACAGCCGCTCGGCGTCGACGCGCGGCCCGGCCGCATCGGCGGCCGGCCGTGTCCCCGCAGCGGGCGCGGCGCCGGAACGATCGGCAGGCCCGGCGCCGGAGGGCCGGGGGTTCGTGGAGCGGTCCGAAGACGAGATGATGGCGGCCATGGCGGTCCCTCTTTGGCGAGAGGCCGATTTTCGCAGGAAACCGCTTGCGCCGGTCGCTGCGCTGCGTCAGGCTCGTGGCTTTGCCGATCGGGGAGGGGGGATGGATCTGCTACGGTCGACGCTGACGCGGGCACGCGCGGCACTGGAGCGCGGCGACGTGTCCAGCGAGGAGCTGACGCGCGCGCTGATCAAGCAGGCGCGGCGGGTGCAGCCGGTCCTCAATGCGTTCATCGCGATCGACGAGGACGACGCGCTCGCGGCAGCCCGTCGCGCGGACGCCGAGCGCGGCACCGCGCGCCGCGCCGGGGCCGCGCTTGCAGCGCTCCACGGAATCCCGCTCGCGCACAAGGACATGTTCTACCGGGCCGGCCGGGCGAGCACCTGCGGCTCGAGGATCCTGGCGCAGGAGATTCAGCCGGCGACTGCGACCGTGCTGGCGCGGCTCGATGCCGCCGGTGCGTTCGAGTTCGGTCGGCTGGGCATGTCGGAGTTCGCCTACGGAGTCACCGGCCACAACGTTCACTACGGCGACGTCGGCAATGCCTGGGATGCGGCGCACGTCGCGGGCGGATCGTCGAGCGGCTCCGCGTCGAGCGTGGCCGCCTGCGCGAACTTCGCCGCGCTCGGAACCGACACCGGCGCGTCGGTGCGCGTGCCGGCGGCGTGCAACGGCGTCGTCGGCATCAAGACCACCTTCGGAGCGGTCAGCCGCGCAGCCGCGATGCCGCTGTCGCAGTCGCTCGACACGGTCGGCCTGCTTGCGCGCAGCGTCGAGGACTGCGCGCTGGTATTCGGCGTGATCGCCGGCGCCGACCCGGCGGACCCGCCGACCAATCAATGGCCGTTTGGCGAGGGCTGGAGCTGGGCGCCGCGCGGAGACCTGCGCGGCGTGCGCGTCGGCGTGGCCGAGAACTTCGGGCACGGGGACTGCAGCGGCGAGGTCGCCGCCGCCTATGCGCAGAGCCTGGACGCGCTGCGCGCGCGCGGCGCGGAGATCGTCGCGGTCAGCGTCCCGGATCCGGACGAGTTGCAGCGCGCCGCGATGGTGGTGCTGCAGGCCGAGCCTGCCGCGCTGCACAGGCAGTGGATGCAGACGCGGGCAGACGACTACTCGCCGCAGGTGCTGACGCGACTGCAGGCGGGCCTGTCGATTCCGGCGCACGAATACATCGACGCGCTGCGGCTGCGCTCGCCGATGCTCGAGCGGATGCGCCGCGAGGTGTTCGCGCACTGCGACGCGCTGCACGCGCCGGTGCTGACCTTCGCGGTGCCCACACGGGCGGAGACCGACGTGGGCGGCGGACCGCGGATGCGCGAGATGGTCTCGGCCTTCGGCCGACTCACCCGGCCGATCAACTTCCTCGGCCTGCCTGCCCTGTCACTGCCTGCGGGCCTGGCGGGCGGCCTTCCGGTGGGTTTTCAGTTGATCGGGCCGCGGTTCTCGGAGGCGTTGCTGTTCGGCATCGGCTCGGCCTATCAGGCCGAGCGCGGATTCATCGACTGGCATCCGCGGATCGCGCTGGATTCCGGCGCGACCTGAGCCGCGTCGCGTCAGCGCCCGAAGATTCCTCGCAGCAGGTCGGCCGGCTTGACCCCCGGCAGTCCGGGGATCGAACCCTGCGCCGGCTCCGCCGCCGGCTGTTCGGTCGAGCGCTGCGCGCCGGCGGCCTTCGAGGCATCGGGGCTCCCGGCCGCGCGGCCCGGCGTCGGGGCCTCGCCGGCGCTGGACGCGATATCGGCGCCGAGCATCGCCATCGTGGAGGCCTTCACCCGCAGGCGGACGGCCCAATCGGGCTCCCAGGGAGTGCGCGGGTCGGCGGGGCGGGGCGGATGCGCGAGGTTCAGCTCCGGGCCGTAGGCGATCATCCGCAGCATCGCGCCGTCTTCCTTGCCGCCGGCGAAGATGCCCTTGGGAACCGCACAGTCGGTCTGCGAGGCGGGCAGCAGGACCTTCTCGCGCACCCACCGTTCGATCGTCGTGCGGCTCAGATAGTCGAACAGCCCCATGCCGGTGTCCGGAGTCTCGGCCGAACTCCACAGGACGAGGTCGTCGCCGACCGAGCCCATCGCGTGCAGGTATTGCGCGAGCGCACCGCGCACCGGCTGCCATTTGAGTGCGACGCTGTCGGACAACTCGCCGGTCGATGACAGTTCGATCGCGGGCATCAGGTCGTGGGCCTGGTCGATCGCAAAGCGCATCCCGGCCGGCACGCCCTCTCCGGCGATCGAGTGTTCGCCGACCAGCGACGCGTCGCGCGGCACCGAGCTGTGATTGCGCTCGTTGGGCCACAGCGAATAGCCGGGCGTGGCGCGCGCGCCGCGATCCGGCGCGTAGCGCCCGCCCATCGCTCGGCCCATTTCGGCCGGATCGCCGGCGAGATCGATCACCCGCGGCTGCCCGGGGCGCACCACCGCGCCGCAGCCCCAGTAGATGAGCAGGCGTGGGGGCTTCTCCGTCGGCCTGTCCGGTGTGGTATCGCCCGGCTCGCGGGTGACCGGCACCGCCTTCACCGGCACCAGCGGCAGGCTCGGCCCCAAGCCCAGGCCCGGGGGAATCGTATGCGTCGCGTCGCTGCCCGAGGGTTTGTTGCGCGTGTACAGCGCGAGGTCCATGTGACGACCCATTCCCATCGCGCGCGCCATTCCCCAGGTGTTGCTGCCGCCGCCACCGGGCATGCCCGGTATCGTGGGCATCCCTGGCATCTCCGGCATGCCGGCGAAGGTGTGCGTCGACAGGTCGATCCAGTATTGCGCGATCGGCGGTTTGACCTGCTGCTGCTGGGCTGCCGCGGTGCCCGCCGCGAGCGCGAGCGCAAGAGGCACGAACGCTGTCACGCTGATCGGAGTGCGCATGATCGGATAACCCCCGGGATGGTGGACGAAGCGGTGGACGTCAGTCGTTGCAGTCGCCTGGCCCGAGTCGCTTCGCTGGCGGTTCGGCCGCGCCGGAGAGGGCGCCGCGCCGCGGGGGTCGGGTCGATGGATGAATCTTAGCGCGGGCCGGCCGGTTTGCGCACTACCCGAGTCGACCGGATCCGCGCTGGTCGCGCAATGACGCTCAGCGCGCCGTCGGCCCCACGGGCGGCGGTGCCGCGCCTCCGAGCGCGCCGGAAAGCTCGCGCGCGAGCCCGGTGATGGCACGAACGATTTCGTCGCGCCGGCGCGCGGTGAGACCCGCCTTGATCACGCTGACCGCCACCGCGGCGGCCGCCTCCGACTGGCGCGCGCCGTAGATCGGAGCGCCGAAGCACTGCATTCCTTCCGCGGTCTCCTCGTCGTCGATCGCATAGCCCTGGGCTCGCGCCGACTGCAGTTGCCGCAGAAGGGCGGGGACCGTGGACACGCTGCGCCGGGTCAGCCTGGGCATCGGAAGCTTGCCCAGCAGTTCGCGCACGCGCTCATCGCTCAGCGATGCGAGCATCGCCTTGCCCGACGAAGTGCAGGCGGCGGGGAAGCGCCCCCCGACCCGGAAGTTGACGGCCAGCGCGCGGCTGCCCTGTCGGCAGGAGAGGTAGGTGACGTCGGCGCCCTCCAGCACCGCGAGCATCACCGTCTCGGTCTGCAGCGCGGGAAACGCGCCGGAATGCGCGTCGAAGGCGCGCAACAGGCCGGACTGGCTGGCGAAGGCGTCGGCCCATTGCAGCGGCTTGAGCCCGAGCGCAAACTGGCCGTCGGCATCCCGTCTCGCGAGACCGAGCGCGACCAGCGTCGCGAGCAGACCGTGGACGCTGCTCTTGGGCAGCGCGAGGCCGCGGGCCAGATCCGCCAGCGGCAAGGCACGCCCCGCGGCGGCGAGCGCGTCGAGCAGCAGCACCGCGCGCTCGACCGCGGGCACCAGTCGCTGATCGCTCGGCGCACGCGGCGCCGCGGCCGCGGCGTCTCTGTTCGGGGATGACTTGTTTGACATGGTGATCCGATTCTATAATATTGTTCCATTAAATGAATGATTGTTCAACTGGCTGAACAAGGAACCAGAAGGCGCCGGCCGGGCGCGAAACCCGGGCAGCCTCTTCCCGCGGCGCGGCACCTGCGCGAACAGCGAAGCCGATCCCGATGCAGCCGAACCAACGCCGTCGCACGAACGTGCGGCACAGGAGATGTCCATGGGAAGTTCCGATCGCCCCCTGACCGCCCAGCTCGCCGCGGTCGTCGACCACTGGATCGCCGGCGCACCGCGCCCGCCTTCGTCCGACAGCCGCTACGGTGACGTCTTCAATCCCGCCACCGGAGAGGTCGCGCGTCGCGTCGGCTACGCGAGTCCCGCCGAAGTCGACGCGGCGGTGCAGGCGGCGGCCAAGGCGTTCCCGGCATGGGCGGCGACCCCGCCGCTTCGCCGCGCGCGCGTCATGTTCAAGTTCAAGGAACTGCTCGACCGGCACTCGGGCGAGCTGGCGGCGCTGATCACCGCCGAGCACGGCAAGGTGTTCACCGACGCCGAGGGCGAGGTCACCCGCGGGATGGAAGTGGTCGAGTTCGCCTGCGGGATTCCGCAGTTGCTCAAGGGCGAGTACAGCGAACAGGTGGGCACCGGCGTCGACATGTACTCGATCCGCCAGCCCCTGGGGGTGTGCGTCGGCATCACGCCGTTCAACTTTCCGGCGATGGTCCCGATGTGGATGTTCCCGATGGCGATCGCCTGCGGCAACACGTTCATCCTGAAACCCTCCGAGCGCGACCCGTCGGCCGCGCTGATGATGGCGCGCCTGCTCAAGGAAGCCGGGCTGCCCGATGGCGTGTTCAACGTCGTGCAGGGCGACAAGGTGGCGGTGGACGCGCTGCTCACTCACCCGCAGGTGGCAGCGGTGAGCTTCGTCGGCTCGACCCCGATCGCCAAGTAC
>JAHEDO010000304.1 GCA_024641185.1 Burkholderiaceae bacterium
CCTTGGGCATGCGCACGATCGCGCGCCCCATCGCGACCCGCTGGCGCTGTCCGCCCGAGAGCTGGCGCGGCTTGCGCTTGAGGTATTCGCCGATCTCCAGGATCTTCGCGGCCTTCTGCACGCGCTGCTCGATCTCGTCTCTGGGTACCTTGGCGATCTTCAGGCCATAGGCCATGTTGTCGTAGACCGTCATGTGCGGGTACAGCGCGTAGTTCTGGAACACCATCGCGATGTCGCGCTGCGCGGGCTCGATCTTGTTGACCACGCGCTCGCCGATTGCGATCTCTCCGTCGGTGATCTCCTCGAGCCCGGCGACCATGCGAAGCAAGGTGCTCTTGCCGCAGCCCGACGGGCCGACGATGACGATGAATTCTCCGTCGGTGATCTCGGCGCTCACGCCGTGAATCACCTCGATTTCACCGTACGACTTGCGTACCTGCCTTATCGAAACACTCGCCATGCCTGTGCCTATTTCTCCGTTTCCACCAAGCCCTTGACGAACCACTTCTGCATCAGGACCACGACGAGCGCCGGGGGGAGCATCGCCAGGATCGCGGTCGCCATCACCAGCTGCCACTCGGTCGCCGCGTCGCCACCGACCATCATCCGCTTGATGCCGATCACGGTCGTGTACATCGACTCCTCGCTGGTGATCAGCAGCGGCCACAGGTACTGGTTCCAGCCGTAGATGAACTGGATCACGAACAGTGCCGCCATCGAAGTCTTCGACAGTGGCAGTACGACGTCTCGGAAGAATCTCATCGGCCCGGCGCCGTCGACGCGGGCTGCCTCGGCCAGCTCGTCCGGAATCGTCATGAAGAACTGCCGAAACAGGAAGGTGGCCGTCGCCGACGCGATCAATGGCACCGTGAGTCCGGTGTAGGTGTTCAGCAGCCCGAGATCGGCAACCACCTTGAATGTCGGGATGATGCGCACCTCCACCGGCAGCATCAGCGTGATGAAGATCATCCAGAAGAAGAACATCCGCAGCCTGAAGCGGAAATACACGATCGCGAACGCCGAGATGATCGAGATCGCGATCTTTCCTACCGGGATGACCAGGGCCATGATCGAACTGTTGATCAGCATCTGCGCCACGGCCGCCTTCGAGCCCCTGGTCGACCCGCCCGTGAGCACCTGAGCGTAGTTCTCGAAGAACTGGTCGCCGGGAAGGAGCGGCATCGGTGTCTGCATGACCGTCTCGAGCGTGTGCGTCGAGGCGATGAAAGCGACGTAGACCGGGAACGCGATCAGCGCCACGCCGGCAATCAGCACGACGTGGGAAATGAACGTCAGGAACGGGCGATTCTCGACCATCAGTACTGCACCCTGCGCTCGATGTAGCGAAACTGCACGACGGTGAGCGCGATCACGACGAGCATCAGAATCACCGACTGAGCCGACGAGCCGCCGAGGTCGGCCGCCTTCACACCATCGTGATAGACCTTGTAGACCAGGATCTGCGTTGCCTGCGCCGGCCCGCCCTGAGTCGTCGCGTCGATCACCCCGAAGGTGCTGAAGAACGCGTAGACGACGTTCACGACGAGCAGGAAGAACGTGGTGGGGGACAGCAGCGGGAACGCGATGGTCCAGAACCGCCGCGCCGGACCCGCCCCGTCGATTGCCGCCGCTTCGATCAGCGAGTGCGGGATCGACTGCAGACCGGCAAGGAAGAACAGGAAGTTGTAGCTGATCTGGTTCCAGATCGACGCGATCACCACCAGGAGAAGCGCCTGGTCGCCGTACACGACCCAGTTCCAGTGGACACCCATGCCCTTGAGCACGTACGTCACGATTCCGATCGAAGGTGCGAAGAGAAATGCCCACAGCACGCCCGCGACGGCCGGCGCGACCGCATAAGGCCAGACGAGCAGCGTCTTGTACGCAAGCGCACCGCGAAGCACGCGGTCGGCCATCGTCGCGAGCAGCAGCGAGATCGAGATGCCGCCGAACGCCACGAGCATACTGAACACCGCCGTGACGCGGAACGAGTCCAGGTAATTCGGATCATTGAACAGGTGGACGAAGTTCTGCAGCCCGACGAACTGCGTCTTCAACCCGAACGCGTCCTGAAGCTGGAACGAGAACCAGACCGCCTGCGCCGCCGGCCAGAAGAAGAACACGACCGTGATCGCAACCTGTGGCGCGACCAGCAGGTACGGCAGCCAGGCGGAGCGGAAGACGACGCGCTTTTCCATTGTGGGTCGAAATCGTGGCGCGAAATCCGGACGGTTCGCGCGACGCCGCCCTCAGGCAGACAGCGCGACGCCGTGAAGGGGGCGCCGCGGCGTCCCCGTCACGGCGTGCCGAACCGGAGCGGGCGCTACTTGTTCGCCGCCTCGAACTGGCGCAGGATTTCGTTGCCGCGCTTGACCGCGTCGTCGAGCGCCGCCTTGGGCTCCTTCTTGCCCGAGAACACCGCCTCCATTTCCTCCTCGATCACCGTGCGGCCCTGCACGAAGTTGCCGAAGCGCAGACCCTTCGAGTTCTCGGTCGGCGTCTTGTACGTGAGCTGCTTGATCGCAACGTCGCGACCCGGGTTCTTTGCGTAATAGCCCGACTTCTCGGTCATCTCGTACGCGGCCAGAGTGATCGGCACGTAACCGGTGCCGGTGTGCCATTCCATCTGGATCTCGGGCTGCGACAGGAAGCCCAGGAACTTCGCCACGCCCTTGTACTCGACGGGCTTCTTGCCGCCCATCACCCACAGCGACGCGCCGCCGATGATCGAGTTCTGTGGCGCGCCCGCCACGTCGTCGTGGTAGGGCAGGAAGTTGGCCGACCAGTCGACTTTCGCGGCCTTGACGATGCCGCCGATCGCGCTCGCGCTGCCGGTGAACATCGCGCATTCGCCGCCCGAGAACTTCGCGTCGCCCTGGCTGGTGCGGCCGGCGTAGACGAACAGCCCCTTCTTGGACATGTCGGCCAGCATCGCGATGTGCCGCACGTGCAGCGGCGAGTTGATGGTGAAGACCGTGTCCAGCCCGCCCATGCCGTTCTGCTTGGTGCCGATCGGCACGTTGTGCCATGCGCTGAAGTTCTCGATGTGCACCCACGACGGCCAGCTGGTCGTGTAGGGGCACGCGTGACCGGAAGCCTTCAGCTTCTCGGCCGCGGCGATCACTTCCTTCCACGTCTTCGGCGGCTTCTCAGGGTCCAGGCCTGCCTTCTTGAACGCGTCCTTGTTCACGTAGAAGAGCGCGGTCGAGCTGTTGAACGGCAACGACAGCATGTCGCCCTGCAGATCCGTGTAGTAGCCGGTCACGGTCGGCAGGTAGGCTTTCGGATCG
>JAHEDO010000090.1 GCA_024641185.1 Burkholderiaceae bacterium
TCGCGTCGGCGCGGTCGCTCGATATCAGATCGATCCGGCGCACGCCGGCCTCGGCGTACGCGGCGACGATCCATTCGATGAGCGGTCGGTCGAGAACCGGGAGCAGCGGAAACGGACGCCGCTCGAGCAGCGGAGCGAAGCTCGCGTGGGCTTCGTCGTCGATCAGGACGACGCGCAACTGGCGTGCCGGAACTGTAGGCGTATCCATCAGTAGGCTCCTTTGCCGGTCACGACCACCGGCACGGTGCGCGCGATGATCTTCAGGTCCTTGCCGACCGACTGCTCGCGGATGTACGCGACGTCGAGTTGCACCTGCCCCTTGAAGTCGATGTCGCTGCGCCCGGAGATCTGCCAGATGCAGGTGATGCCGGGCTTGACGTCGAGGCGGACCCGCTCGTCCTGGGTGTAGGCCGCTACCTCGCGCGGCAGCGCGGGCCTGGGCCCGACCACGGACATCGACCCGTTGAGCACGTTGAGCAGTTGGGGCAGCTCGTCGATCGACAGCTTTCGGATCACCTGCCCCACCCGCGTGATCCGCGGGTCGCGGCGCATCTTGAACAGCACGCCCGCGCCGGACTCGTTCGCCGCGTCCAGTTTCGCCTGCAAGGCTTCCGCGTCGACCACCATCGACCGGAACTTCCACATGCCGAAGGTGCGGCCACGCAGGCCGACCCGGGTCTGGCGGAAGAACACCGGTCCCCGGTCCTCGAGCTTGATCGCCAGCGCGGTGAGCACGAGCACCGGCGACAGTGCCACCATGCCCGCGACCGCACCCGCGATGTCGACGCCGCGCTTGCCGACGGCCGGCACGGCCGACGAGACGCGCCAGCGCAGCCGGCGCAGGCGCGCGGCGAGGCGGGCGCGCAGACGCGCGCCGGGTTCGAGTTCGTCCGCAAAGCGCCGTGCGGCCGCCATGGCGTCCGTTCGTCCCCACACCCGATCCAGGTTTTCCTGCTTCATTACTCTCTCCGTTGGAACCGCCGGGCACATCGACGCCCGAGAACATATTCGCCATTATTATCACTTTTATCGAAAAAAGCAAGTGCCCTGCGGCGCAAGCTGTGCAGGCGTTCGCATATAGTTGATTCTTCCTTTCCCCACCCAGCCATCGGATCGACCGGCGACCTCCGCGCCGAATCCGCACCGCCCCATCGGTATCGCCATGTCCGCCCCCCTCGCCGGAATCCGCGTTCTCGACCTGACCAACGTGCTGGCCGGGCCCTTCTGCTGCCACCAGCTCGCCCACATGGGCGCCGACGTGATCAAGGTCGAAGCGCGCGGCGACGGTGACCTGGCCCGCCAGCTCGGCGCCGACGCCGAGCTCAATCGGCGGCACATGGGCGTGTCCTTTCTCGCGCAGAACGCCGGCAAGCGCTCGATCACCGTCGATCTCAAACATCCGAGGGGCAAGGAGGCGTTCCTGAGACTGGTGCGCAGCGCGCAGGTCGTGGTCGAAAACTTCCGACCCGGCGTCATGCAGCGCCTGGGCCTCGGCTTCGAGGCGCTGCGCGCCGAGAACCCGACGCTGGTCTACTGCGCGATCTCCGGCTTCGGGCAGGACGGACCATTGCGCGACCTGCCCGCGTACGACCAGATCGTGCAGGGCATGTCCGGAATGATGAGCATCACCGGCGCGCCGGACACCGCGCCCTATCGCGTGGGCTATCCGGTGGCCGACACGATCGGCGGCATCACCGCCGCCTTCGCGGTCGCCGCGGCGCTGGCCGAGCGCGACCGAACGCAGGCCCGATTCATCGACGTCTCGATGCTGGAAGCCGCGATGGCGACGATGGGCTGGGCGGTGTCCAACTACCTGGTCGCCGACCGCGAGCCCCGGCCGCTGGGCAACGAGAACGTCACCGCGAGCCCCTCGGGCACCTTCCGCACCGGCGACGGCCTGCTGAACATTGCGGCCAACAAGCAGGAGCAGTTCGAGGCGCTCTGCCGGGTGGTCGGCCGTCCCGAGCTCATCGCCGATGCGCGCTTCGCCGAGCGCGAGGCGCGGCTGCGGCATCGCACCGAACTGAAAGCGCTGCTGGAAGAGGCGATGGCCGCCGACTCCGCCGACCAGTGGTGGACGCGACTGAATGCGCAAGGCGTGCCCGCGGGCCCGGTCTACACGGTGCCGCAGGCGCTCGCCCATCCGCAGATTGCCGGACGCGGCATGGTCGCGACTTTCGCGAACGTGCCCGGCGTGGGGCGCGACGTCACCGTGCTGCGCACCGGCGTGAAGATCGACGGGCAGGCCCCCGCCGTCGACGCGCCACCGCCCACGCTGGGACAGCACACCGAATCTCTGCTCGCCGAGCTCGGCTACGGCCCGGAGGAGATCGAAACGATGAAGACGGAGAAGGCGGTATGACGACGCACGACGAAGCGACTGACGGCGAGCCAGGGGCGATTGGCGCGGCTGGGGCGATTGGCGCGGCTGGGGCGAACGGCGCGCCGCAGGCGAATGCGAATGCGCCGGCGATGCCGAGCGACGCTACCTTCGACGCGCGACAGGCGACCGTCGACTGGTGGCGCACCAGCATCGTCGAGATGAGTCCCGGCGTGATCCGCTTCCGCGGCTACCCGATCGAGGAGCTGATCGGCCGCGTCAGCCTCGCGCAGATGATCTGGCTGCTGACGCGCGGCGAGCTGCCGAGCCGCGGGCAGGCCGACCTGCTGGACGCCGCGCTGATGGCGGCGGTCGATCACGGCCCGCAGGCGCCGAGCATCGCGATCGCGCGAATGGCCGCGACCTGCGGCGTGGGCCTGAACAACGCGATCGCGTCGGCGGTCAACGTGCTGGGCGACGTGCACGGCGGCGCCGGCGAGCAGGCGGTGGAGCTGTTCGTAGCGATCGCCGCGCGCATCGACGCCGGTCAGCCGCAGGGCGACGCGATCCGCGCTGCGCTGGACGCGTACGTCGCGGAGCACGGCAAGTTCGTCTCGGGCTTCGGCCATCGCTTCCATCCGATCGATCCGCGCGCCCCGCGCCTGCTCGAGCTCGTCGACGCCGCCGCGCGCGAAGGCATCGTCGGCGGCCGCTTCGCGTCGATCGCGCGCGGGATCGAGGACACGCTCGCCGCGCGCCGCGGCGGACGGCGGATCCCGATGAACATCGACGGCGCGACCGCGGTGATCTACGCCGAACTCGGCTTTCCCGCCCCGCTGGCACGCGGCCTGTTCTGCCTGTCGCGTTCGGTGGGCATCCTGGCGCACGCCTGGGAGCAGACGCAGCAGGGCGGCCGCAACAAGGGACCGATTCCCCGCCAGTTCATCCCGACCTACGACGGCCCCGCGCGTCGCGCCGTGCCGGCCGCCGACTGAGCGCCGGCCCTGGCGAATCGACCCCCGCCCGCGCGAACCGACTGCGCGAACCCCGCTCGGACCCGACCGGCCTACTCGAGCACCGCCGCGAGCAGTTCGCGCGTATACGGGTGGCGCGGTGCACTGAACAGCGCTTCGGTCTCGCCTGCCTCGACGATGGCGCCGTCCTTCATCACCATGACCCGGTGCGCCATCGCCCGGATCACGGCGAGGTCGTGGGTGATGAACAGGTAGCTCATCCCGTGCCTGCGCTGCAGCTCGGCCAGCAGCTCCAGCACCTGCTGCTGCACCGAAACGTCCAGCGCCGAGGTCGGCTCGTCGAGCAGCAGAAGTTCCGGGTGCAGCACGACCGCGCGCGCGATCGCGATGCGCTGGCGCTGTCCGCCCGAAAACTCGTGCGGATAGCGCTGCAGCATCGTCGCCGACAGCCCGACCTCCTCGAGCACCTGCACGATCGCGTCGCGCCGCTGCGGCGCGCCGAGGTCCGCGCGATGCAGCGCGAGCCCCTCGCCAACGATGCCCTCGACCGTCATGCGCGGCGACAGCGAGTTGTACGGATCCTGGAACACGACCTGCATGCGCCTGCGCAACGGTCGCAGCGCCCGCTGGCCCAGCGTGTCGATCCGCCGGCCGTCCAGGCTGATCTCGCCGGACGGACTGCCCTGGGCCAGGCGCAGCAGCGTCATTCCCAGCGTCGTCTTGCCCGATCCCGACTCCCCGACCACACCCAGTGTCTCGCCGCGCGCGATCTGCAGGTCGACGCCGTGCACCGCGTCGAACCCGTGCCGCCCGAACCAGCCCTTGCGGAAGTGGAAACGGCAGCCCACGCCCCTGCCCTGCATCAGCACCGGCGCATCCGCCGCGAGGGGCACCACCGAGCGCCGCGGGCGGCTGTCGATCAGCCGGCGCGTGTAGGGGTCGGCGGGCGCGGAGAACACCTGGTCGGTGGCACCGATCTCGACCAGTCGCCCGTTCTGCATCACCCCGACCCGGTCCGCGAACGAGCGCACCAGCGGCAGGTCGTGCGTGATCAGCAGCAGCGCCATGCCGAATTCGCGCTGCAGGTCGGCCAGCAGGTCGACGATCTGGCGCTGGATCGTCACGTCCAGCGCGGTCGTCGGCTCGTCGGCGATCAGCAGCCGCGGGTTGCAGGCGAGCGCCATCGCGATCATCGCGCGCTGGCGCTGCCCGCCGGAGAGCTGGTGCGGATAGCTGCCGAAGCGCCGTTCCGGCTCCGGTATCTGCGTGCGCGCCAGCAGCTCCACCGCCTTGCGCGCGGCCTGCCCGCGCGAGAGGCCTTCGTGCAGTTCGATGGCCTCGCAGATCTGGTCACCGACCGGGTACAGCGGGTTGAGCGCGGTCATCGGCTCCTGGAAGATCATCGCGATCTCCTTGCCGCGCACGCCGCGCAATTCGCGCTCGCCGGCAGCGAGCAGGTCGCGACCGTCGAAGACGGTCCGGCCCGAATAGCGCGCATCCGCGTTCAGCCGCATCACCGCCAGTGCGGTGACCGTCTTGCCCGAACCCGATTCGCCCACCAGCGCGAACCGCTCCCCGCGCCCGACGGTGAAGCTCACGTCGTCGACGACGCGCACCGCGGCGCTCGCGGTCGCGAACTCGATCGACAGGTGCTCGACGGACAGAAGATCGCTCATCCCTTCCTCGTGTCCAGCGCGTCGCGAAGGGCTTCGCCGATGAAGATCAGCAGCAGCAGCGTTCCCACCAGCACGCCGAAGGTCGGCAGCGAGATCCACCACGCGTCCAGGTTCGCCTTGCCCTGCGAGAGCAGCTCGCCCAGGCTCGGCGTGCTCGGCGGCACGCCCAGGCCCAGGAAGTCGAGGCTGGTCAGCGCGACGATCGCGGCGCTCATCCGGAACGGCATGAACGCGACCACCGGCGTGAGCGAATTGGGCAGCACGTGCCGCCAGAAGATCTGCACGTCCGCGAGCCCGAGCGCGCGCGCCGCCGTCACATACTCGAGCGTGCGGTTGCGCAGGAACTCCGCACGCACGTAGTCCGACAGTCCCATCCAGCCGAAAATCGCGAGGATCGTCAGCAGGATCCAGATGCTCGGCTCGAAGATCGACGCGAGGATCAGCAGCAGGTACAACTCCGGCACCGAGCCCCACACCTCGATGAAGCGCTGCATCGCGAGGTCGGTACGCCCGCCGAAATACCCCTGGATCGCGCCCGCGACCACGCCGATCGCCACCCCGAGCGCGGTCAGCGCCAGCCCGAAGAGCACCGAGATCCGGAAGCCGTAGAGCAGCCGGGCGAGCACGTCGCGGCCCCGATCGTCGGTTCCGAGCAGGTTCACCGCGGAGGGCGGCGCCGGATTCGGGCTCGGCGCGAAGTAGTTGATCGTGTCGAAGCGGTAGTCGTTGAGCGGCCACAGCGCCCAGTTGTCGCCCACGCTCAGCTGGTTGCGGATGAACGGGTCGAGGTAGTCGGTCGCGGTGCGGAAGTCGCCGCCGAAGGTCGTCTCCGGATACGCGTTGAGCATCGGCACGTACCACCGCCCCTGGTAGTGCGCGACGATCGGCTTGTCGTTGGACAGCAGCTCCGCGCCCAGGCTCAGCACGAACACCACCGAGAAGATCCACAGGCTGACGAAACCGCGGCGATTGCGCCGGAACCGCAGCCACGCGCGCCGCGCCGGCGACACCGACGGCGCGGGCGCCGCCGCGGCCGGCTCCGAATCGGGCATCGCGGCGCTCATCGCAGCCCCACGCCCGTCCGGTGCGCGCTCGGCTCCGTGCTCATACCGCGTCGAACTTCACGCGCGGATCGACCCACACGTAGCACAGGTCGGTGATCAGCTTGGTCACCAGCCCGATCAGCGAGAACACGTAGAGCGACCCGAGGACCACCGGATAGTCCCGGCGGATCACCGCCTCGTACGACAGCAGCCCCAGCCCGTCGAGCGAGAACAGCGTCTCGATCAGCAGCGAACCGGCGAAGAAGGCACCGACGAAGGCCGCGGGGAACGCGGTGACCAGCGGGATCAGCGCGTTGCGGAAGATGTGCTTGTAGAACACGGTGCGCTCTGAGAGTCCCTTGGCGCGCGCGGTGAGCACGTAGTGCTTGCGGATCTCTTCGAGGAAGACGTTCTTGGTGAGCATCGTCGTGACCGCGAAGCTGCCCACGATCAGGCAGGCCAGCGGCATCGCCAGGTGCCAGAAATAGTCGAGCACCTTGCCCACCAGCGAGAGTTGCGCGAAGTTGTCCGACGTGAGACCGCGCAGCGGGAAGACCTGCAGGAACGAACCGCCGCCGAAGAGCACCAGCAGCGCGACGCCGAGCACGAAGCCCGGGATCGCGTAGCCGATCAGGATCGCGGTGCTGGTCAGCAGGTCGAATCGCGTGCCGTTGCGCACCGCCTTGGCGATGCCCAGCGGGATCGACACCGCGTAGGTGATCAGAAAGCTCCACACCCCCAGGCTGATCGACACCGGCAGCTTCTCGACGATCAGCTGCCAGACGCCCTTGTGGTGGAAGTAGCTGGTGCCCAGGTCGAAGCGCGCATAGCGCCAGAGCATCTCGAAGAAGCGCTGGTGCGCCGGCCGGTCGAACCCGTAGAGCTTGCGGATCTCTTCCAGCTTCTGCGGATCCACGCCCTGCGCGCCGCGGTAGACCCCGCCAGTGGCGGCGACCTCGCCGGTCTGGCCCCTGCCGCGCAGCTCCTGCACCAGCTGTTCGACCGGCCCGCCGGGGACGAACTGGATGATCAGGAAGGTCAGCATCAGGATGCCGATCAGCGTCGGAATCATCAGCGCCAGGCGCTTGGCGACATAGACGATCATCAGTTCCTCACCCACCAGGTCTTCAGCATCCAGGCCGACGCGCCGTAGTAGAGCGGCAGCGTGGTCGGATAGGCGAGCCGCTTGCGATACGCGACACGGTGCGCTCGCGCGTAGAAGTGCGGCACCAGGTACCAGCCGTTGCGCAATATCCGGTCGAGCACGCGCGCCGCGGCCACCAGCTCGTCGCGGGTGCGGCTGGCCAGCAGCCTGGCGATGATCGCGTCGACGGCCGGGTCCCGCACGCCCGCCAGGTTGTCCGACCCCTTCTCGTTGGCGGCGCCGCTGGTGAAGCGTTCGACCAGTTCGTTGCCGGGCGTCTGGCTCGACGAGTACGACTGCACGACCACGTCGAAATCGAACTCGTCGCCGCGCTTCTGGTAGAGCGCCTGATCGGTGGTGCGCAGGCGCGCGTGGATCCCCAGCTTCTCGAGGTTGCGCGCCCAGGGCACCGCGATCCGCTCCAGCGCGCTCGAATACGACAGCACCTCGAACTCGAAGGGTTCTCCCTTCGCGTTGCGCAGCCGACCGTCTCCTGCGACATTCCATCCGGCCTGCGCGAGCAGGCGGATCGCCTGGCGCAGGTTGCCGCGCAGCGAGTCGGGCGGCGTGGTCGACGGCGGCATCGGCGCCTCGCCGAACACGGCCGGATCGACCTTGCCGCGCAGCGGCTCCAGCAGTGCCAGCTCGTCTGGCCCCGGCAGGCCCTCGGCCTCCATCTCGCTGTTGGTGAAATAGCTGGGGCTGCGCACGTACTGGCCGTAGAACACCTGCCGGTTCATCCACTCGAAGTCGAAGGCCAGCGTGAGCGCCTTGCGCACCCGCACGTCGGTGAAGAGCTTGCGCCGCGTGTTCAGCACGAAGCCCTGCATGCCGGCCGCGTTCGAGTGCCTGAATTCGTGCTTGACGATCTCGCCCGAGTCGTAGCGCCGGCCGACGTGGCCGCGCGCCCAGTTCTTGGCGGAGTTCTCCGAGATCCAGTCGAATTCGCCGGCCTTGAACCCCTCGAGCCGCGCGGTCTCGTCCTTGAAGTACTTGTAGGTCACGTGATCGAAGTTGTACATGCCCCGGCGCACCGGCAGCGCTGCCGCCCAGTAGTCCGGATTGCGCCGATAGGTGATCGACTTGCCCCAGTCGATCTTCTCGATCAGGTACGGACCGCTCGTGACCGGCGGCTGCTGCACGACTTCGTCGAAGGGTTTGCCGGCGCCCCACTTGCGCGAGAACACCGGCAACTGGGTGCCGATGATCATGTGCAGTTCGTGATTGCGCCGCTTGAACTCGAAACGCACGGTGCGCGCGTCGACGACGGCCACCCGCGAGACGTCCGCGTAGTACTGCCGGAAGCGCGGATGAGCCTGCTTGCTCATCAGCGTGTCGAAGGAAAACTTGACGTCGGCCGCCGACACCGGCGTGCCGTCGGAGAAGCGCGCCGCCGGATTCAGCCGGAACGTGATCGACAGGCCGTCGCCGGCGAACACCATGTCCTGCGCGAGCAGCCCGTACATCGAGAACGGCTCGTCGTCGCTCGACTCGGCGAGCGTCTCGAACATCAGCTGCACGACCCCGGCGGGCGCCAGACCCTTGAGCGTGAACGGATTGATCTTGTCGAACGAACCGAAGCCGTCGAGATTCACCGACCCGCCCTTCGGCGCGTCCGGATTCACATAGTCGAAGTGGGGAAAGCTCTCCGGGTACTTCGGATCGTCGCCCCAGGCCAGCGCATAGACCGCCCGGGCCGGCGACGCGCCCAGCAGGCCGAACGCCAGCAACAGCACCCCCGCGACGACGCGGATCCGCGAAGCAACGCGGTAACGGCTGTTGCGGTCCACTCGAACGATCGGTGATTGCGCGGACATGGCAGCGGATTCTAGCCGAGCGGGGGCGCCGGCCGTCGCCGGCTCCCGTGCCCGTGCCCGGGCCCGTGCGAGAATACGCCCCGTTGAATCGTTCAGGAGCACCCGATGGGGTTTCTCGCCGGCAAGCGCATCCTCGTGACCGGACTGTTGTCGAACCGCTCGATCGCCTACGGGATCGCGAAGAGCTGTCACCAGCAGGGCGCGGAGCTCGCGTTCACCTACCAGAACGAGCGCTTCGAAGAGCGCGTCAAGGAAATGGCCGCCGAGTTCGGCTCGTCGCTGATCTTTCCCTGCGACGTTTCCGAGGACGCGCACATCGAACGGCTGTTCCTCGACCTGCGCCAGCACTGGGACGGTCTCGACGGCCTGGTGCACGCGATCGCGTTCGCGCCGCGCGAGGCGATCGCAGGCAACTTCCTCGACGGACTGAGCCGCGAGGCGTTCCGGATCGCGCACGACGTGTCCTCGTACAGCTTCGCGGCGCTGGCCAAGGCGGCCGTGCCGATGATGGAGGGGCGCAGGGGCGCGATGCTGACCATGTCCTACCTGGGCGCGGTCCGCATGGTGCCGAGCTACAACACGATGGGGCTGGCCAAGGCGAGCCTGGAGGCGAGCGTGCGCTACCTCGCCGAGGCCCTGGGGCCGCGCGGCATTCGCGTAAACGGCGTGTCCGCCGGGCCGATCAGGACCCTGGCCGCCAGCGGCATCAAGGGGTTCTCGAAGATCCTGTCGATCGTCGAGAACAATGCGCCGCTGCGCCGCAACGTGACGATCGAGGACGTCGGCAATGTCGCCGCGTTCCTGCTCTCCGACCTGGCCGCCGGAGTCACCGCCGAAATCACCTATGTCGACGGCGGGTTCCACACCGTGATGGGCGGAGCGCCGGGGGGCGTGGAATAGTCGCTCGCGCGCGATGAATCCGCCCGTCGCGCCCTTGGATCACCCAGCCCCCGTCGCGCCAGCCGCGCCCGTACCGCCGCCTGCCGGCGGCGCGCCAGCGGCGGCCCCTGCGTCTGCCGCATACGACACGGCCTTGCTCGATGCCGCGGCGCTGCTCAAGGCGAACCGGCACGGCATCCTGTCGATGGTGGCCGCGATGGCCTGCTTCATCGCGAACGACACGCTGGTCAAGCTCGCCAGCCAGAGCCTGCCGACCTCCCAACTGATCTTCCTGCGCGGCGTGATGGCGACGCTGCTGGTGCTCGCGGTCGCGCACGGCCTGGGGGCGACCGCGCGGCTTCGCGAGGCCGCGCGCGGCAGCGTCGCCGCGCGTGCCGCGGTCGACGCGATCGCGACCGTGCTCTACCTCGTGTCGCTGTTCCACCTGCCCATTGCCAACGCGACCGCCATCAACCTGGCCTCGCCGCTGTTCATCACCGTGTTCGCGGTGCTGTTCATGCACGAGCAGGTCGGCTGGCGGCGCTGGGCCGCGATCGGCATCGGCTTCGCGGGAGTGCTGATGATCATCCAGCCGCGAGCGCAGGGATTCAACGCTTTCGCCCTGCTGTGCCTGGCCGCGACCGTCTGCCACGCGGCGCGCGATCTGCTCACACGACGCATTCCCCGCGGAATCCCTTCGATCCTGGTCACGCTGTCCACCGCGATCGCGGTGACGCTGCTCTCCGGCGCACTGTCGCTGGTCGAGGGATGGCGCGCCTTCGGCCCGGCGCAGCTCGGGCTGCTCGCGCTGGCCTCGCTGTTCCTCGCGGGCGGTTACTACGCGATCATCGACGCCATGCGCCACGGCGAGGTGTCGCTGATCGCGCCGTTTCGCTACACCGGGCTCCTGTGGGCGCTGATGCTGGGCTTTCTGGTCTGGGGCGACGTGCCCAATCCGCTGGCGTGGGCCGGGATCGCGATGCTGATCGCGTCGGGCCTGTACGTGCTGCACCGCGAACGCGTGCGGGCCCGCGAAGGCGCCGGCAAATCCCCGACGGCCACTGCACCCCGAAACGCGTCCTGAGCGGCCCGCGCCGCGGCGCCAGGACGGCTAGGCTGGCTCGACTTGCGGCAGTTCCGCCAGTTGCTGCAGCGCCGCCGGCATCTTGCCGCTCAGCAGATACTCGATCAGCTCGCGCACCGGCCGGATCGCGGTTCCGAAGGGCACGCTCGCCGCGCCCCGGAAGAACAGCCCGCGCGTCAACTGGCCCTTGAGCGCCGCAGCCAGTTGGCTGTCGATGCAGAACTGGCCGAACTTCGAGAGCCCGTCGCGCCACCCGCACATGCTCAGGCACTGCAGACCGGTGGCGCATTTGTGCGGATTGCTGGGCGCCTTCTCCTTGAGGTGCGCCTCGCGGCTGAGGTAATGCTCCAGCCAGGGCGTGCGCACCGCGCGCGCGGGCAGGCCCGCGACGCTGATGAATTCGACGATATCTTCGGGCTTCGCGCCGGCCAGCACCTGCTTGAAGTTCGGGTGCGCGTCGCACTCCTGCGTGACCGCGAACGCGGTTCCGAGCTGCACGGCCGCATAGCCCATGCCCAGCACCTCGCGCACGCGCTCGTGGCTGTTGACGCCGCCGGCCGCG
Source organism: Burkholderiaceae bacterium (assembly GCA_024641185.1). GTDB lineage: Bacteria > Pseudomonadota > Gammaproteobacteria > Burkholderiales > Burkholderiaceae_E > Quisquiliibacterium. The sequence continues at coordinate 11,500 of JAHEDO010000090.1, forward strand.
ATCAGCGGGATGCGCTCGCCTTCTACGCCGAGCAAGCGCAATGCCGACCGCACGCCATCGATCACCTGGTCGAACTCGAAGCGGGTGTCGCCGAGTTCCTCGATGCGCGTCGCGCCCAGGTGCCCGCCGGCATGGCCGGGATGCTCGATCACGATCGCATCGGGCAGGCGCTGCTTGCGCATCCACTTGCGCACGACCAGCGCGACACCGCGCGCGTCCGACAGGATCGGCACCAGCGCGACATCGGGAAAATCCGCCGTCATCTCCGGCAGATCCAGCGGCAGCCCGGCGCCCATCACGACGGCGTCGACTCCGGACTCGCAGGCCTGGCGCACCAGCGCCGGGTGCTGATCGACCGCTTTCATCACATTGACCGCGATCGCGCCGCTGCCCAGCGAGTGCTCCTTGGCCAGCCGCACCTCCCGGTCGAGCGCGACGAGGTTGAGCCGGTCGAGGCTG
>JAHEDO010000001.1 GCA_024641185.1 Burkholderiaceae bacterium
CCCTTGGAAGAGCGTGCGCCGCCGCAAGCGCATGCTTCGTCGGAATCGCGAGCCCCGCGGGAGCGCTCCGCGCGCAGCATTCGTGCGCGCCTGCTGCGCTGGCTTCTCCCCCTTCTCGTGCTGATTCTCGGCGCGACCTCGGTACTCGACTATCACCGCGCGATCGCGCCCGTCGAGAACGCCTACGACCTCGCGCTCGCCAACGAGGCCTTCGCGATCTCGGCGCACCTGCGCGCAAGCACCAAAGCGATCGAGCTCAATCTGAACGAGCAGTCGGTCTCGCTGTTGCGGGCCGACATGATCGACAGCGTGTTCTTCCGTGTGATCGGCCCGGACGGCGTCACGCTGGGCGGCGATCCGGACCTGAACGGCCCGCAATATCCGGTCGGCCCGACTTTCTACGACGGCATGTTTCGCGACCAGCCGGTGCGCGGGGTTGCCTACCCGGTGGCCACGCCGATCGGCATCAGCGTGGTCCTCGTCGCCGAGACGCTGGGCAAGCGCAACAAGGCACGGCGGGAACTGATCACGAGCCGTGCGGTGCAGGACCTGTCGATCGTGCTGTTCGCGCTGGCGGTGGTCTGGGTGGCGGTGGGGGGCGTGTTGCGACCGCTCGAGCAGTTGGCCGGGCAGGTCCGCGCGCGTTCGGCAGGCGATCTCAGCGCCTTGCCCGAGCAGGGGTCGCCGCGCGAGGTGCTGCCGCTGATCGAGGCGCTGAACAGACTGTTCGGAAGAATCGGTGCGACCCAGGACAGCCAGCGGCGTTTCGTCGAGAACGCTGCACACCAGCTTCGAACGCCGCTCGCCGGCCTGAAGGGTCAGGTCGATCTCGCGGTCAGCGAGGCGGGCACGCTGAACACGAGCCAGGCAAGCGGCCTCTCGGCCCGACTGGGCCGGATCCGCGAGGCGACCTCGCGCGTGACGCACCTGGCCAACCAGCTGCTGACGTTGTCGCGCTCGGATCGCCCCAGCCACGACACCGCGAGCCGAAAGAATCTCTCGCTCAGCGAACTGGTCTCGGACACGGTGACCGCGCAGATCGACCGCGCGATCGCGCGTGAGCAGGACCTCGGTGCAGAGACCCAGCGGGTGGCGATCCGCGCGGTCGAGTGGGAGATCCGCGAGCTGCTATCCAACCTGATCGACAACGCGATCCGGTACACGCCGAACGGCGGGCAGATCACCGTGCGCTGCGGGCCGGCCGGCAAGGGCGCCTTCGTCGAAGTGGAGGATTCCGGTCCGGGCATCCCGCGCGACGAGCGCGAGCGGGTGTTCGAGCGCTTCTATCGCGTGGCGTCGGCGCCGTCCGGCGGCTCCGGCCTCGGCCTGTCGATCGTCCGGGAAATCGCATCGCTGTACGACGCGAGCGTCGAGATCGTCGATCCGCCCAAGGGGCACGGCACGCTGGTGCGAGTGACCTTTCCCTAGGGGCCACGCGCGCGCGAACGCGGCGTGATCCGGCCTTGGGGCATCAGACCGGCTTGCCCTTGGCCGGGGGCGGGTACTTGATCAGGTAGTGCCGGATGCCGGTGTAGATCGCCTGCGCGATCTTCTCCTGGTAGTCCGAGTCGGCCAGGCGCTGTTCTTCGAGCGGATTGCTGATGAAGGCCGTCTCCACCAGGATCGACGGGATGTCCGGCGCCTTGAGCACCGCGAAGCCCGCTTTCTCGATCGAAGTCCGGTGCAGACTGCCCATCGTGCCGAGCTGGCCGAGCACGATGCGACCGAGATTGCTGCTGTCGCGGATCTGGGCGGTGGTCGACAGTTCGAGCAGCAGCTTCGCCACCTCGCGGTTGCGGCTGGCGATGTTGACACCGCCGATCAGGTCCGCGCGGTTTTCCTTGTCGGCCAGCCAGCGCGCCGCGCTGCTGCTGGCACGGTCCTCCGACAGCACGTAGACCGACGCGCCTCGAGCGTTCGGGTTGACGAACGCGTCGGCGTGGATCGACACGAACAGGTCCGCGCGCACCCGACGGGCTTTCTCGACGCGCACCGCGAGCGGCACGAAGTAGTCGGCGTCGCGGATCATGAACGCGCGCATGTTCGGCTCGTTGTTGATCCGCTGTCGCAGCACCTTCGCGATCGCGAGCACGACGTCCTTTTCGCGAGTGCCCCCGCCGCCGATCGCGCCCGGATCCTCTCCGCCGTGTCCGGGGTCGATCGCGATCGTGACCAGCCGCGAAACGATCGGCCGAGGTTTGCGGCGCGGCGCGGCGTCGTCCGTTCCCGGCGCGTGGGCACTCAGCGGCGGCGCGGGTCGCGCCTGCAGGGGTTCGGCCGGCGTGCCGGGCCGCGACGCACTCGCATCGCGGTCTGCGGCTTCGTCCGCGTCCCCGGCCTTCGCCTGCGCGCCCGGGGCCGCGCGCTCTCGAATCAGCGCGCCGATCGGGTCCTCCCGGAGCAGCATGTCGGCCAGCAGCTGCTGCAGCGGGTCGGTCGGCACCGCCGGGTAGAGGTCGAGCACCAGCCGGTGACGGTAGTTGGCCACCGGCGCGAGGGCGAACAGCTGCGGCGCGACCGCCACCTTCAGGTCGAAGACGAGCCGGACCACGCTCGGTTTGAACTGCCCGACGCGCACCTGAAGGATGTAGGGGTCGTCCGGGCGGACTTTGGCGACCAGCTCGCGCAGTGTCGCGTCGAGATCGAGGTCGTCGAGGTCCACCACCAGGCGATGCGGGTCGCCCAGCACGGTGAGTTCGTGACGCAGCGGCTTGTCGAGCTCGAGCGTCACGCGGGTGTAGTCGCGCGCGGGCCAGACCCGGACCGCAAGGATGCCGGCGCCCCGCGCCAGCGGCAGGTTCAGGGAGAGGGCGGCTCCAGCGAGGCTCCGCGCAAGGAAACCCCGGCGAGCAGGCCGATGCTCACCGCGTCGCAGACGCCGATCAGGCATTGCCTGCCCCATTCCGTCGCGCCGGACAGCGTCGCCACGCGCGCGTGCTCGCCGGCGCCGGCGTCCTCGTCGGGGGACAGGCGCAGCCACACATCGGGCGCGGGCAGGCCTGCGGCGCCGAGCTCGGGCCACTCGACGATTGCCGCCGCGTCGTCGCCGAGATGCTCGTCGAACCCTGCCTCACGCCACTCTTCGGGAGAGGAGAAGCGATAGAAATCAAAGTGATACAGATCGAAGTTCGACAAATTATAAGATTGGACGAGGGTGAACGTCGGACTTTGCACCCGTCCGGTGTGGCCCAGCGCCCGCAGCACGGCGCGCGCGAAGGTCGTCTTGCCCGCGCCGAGGTCGCCGGAGAGGAAGAGCACGAAGCCGCGGCGGATGTGCGGGGCGACCGCCGCAGCCAGCGTATCGGTCGCCCGCTCGTCGGCGAGCGCCAGTTCGACTCGGAGGATCTCGGGCTGCATAGAATGCGTGGGTGGTGTTGACCCGGGGAGTCGTGGTTGTCGGACGAAATGCGCGCCTTGGATGGACGGTGGGTCGACAGGATTCGCGGCTGGGCGCGCGAGGCCGGGTTCGCCTCGCTCGGCGTCGCCGACGTGGACCTGGGCGACGCGGAACCCGGCCTGCTCGCCTGGCTCGCAGCCGGCTGCCACGGTGACATGGATTATATGGCGCGCCACGGCCTGCGCCGCGCACGCCCGGCCGAGCTCGTCCCGGGAACGGTCAGCGCGCTGATGGTCACGGCAGATTACGCACCGGGCGATCCGGACTGGGTCGAGCGTGCCTGGCGATGCCTGGCCGAGCCGGAGCGCGCCTTCGTGTCGCGCTACGCGCTCGGTCGCGACTACCACAAGGTGGTGCGGCACCGGCTGGCCGGGCTGGCCAGGCGCATCGAAGGCGAGATCGGCCCGTTCGGTCATCGGGTGTTCTGCGATTCCGCGCCGGTGATGGAGGTCGAACTCGCTCGCCGCGCCGGCCTCGGATGGCGGGGCAAGCACACCCTGTTGCTCGATCGCGGTCAGGGGTCGATGTTCTTCATCGGCACCCTGTACACCGACCTGCCGCTCGCGGCGGACGGGCCGACGAGCGACCATTGCGGGAGTTGCACGCGCTGCATCGGGGCCTGTCCGACCGGCGCGATCGTGGCGCCGTACCGGCTGGATGCCCGACGCTGCATCTCGTACCTGACGATCGAACTCGCGGGGCCGATTCCGGCGGACCTGCGCCCGGCGATCGGCAATCGGATCTACGGTTGTGACGACTGCCAGCTCGCGTGCCCCTGGAACCGGTTCGCCAACCCTGCCACGCTCACCGACTTCGCCACCCGGCACGCGCTGGACGAGGTCTCGCTCGTCGAGCTGTTCGGCTGGAGCCGGGCGGAGTTCGAGACGAAGATGGCGGGCTCGGCGATCCTGCGGATCGGCTACGAACGCTGGCTTCGCAACGTCGCGGTGGCGCTGGGGAACGCGGCCGACGCGACGAGCGGATCGCCGCGGATCCACGCCGCTCTGGCCGCTCTGGCCGCGCGGGCCGACGATCCGTCCGCGCTGGTGCGAGAGCACGTCGCCTGGGCCATCGAGAGGCTCAACCGTTTCTTGTGACCTGTCGGATCCTGATCGACCAGAATCCTTCGTCGTTCTGTTGCGCCCGGTACCGGTAACCCGATTCCCGCAGCATCTGATACAGCGGATGCGGCTCGCGGTGAATCAGCAGAAGCAGTTCGCCACCAGGCTGCAGGCGATCGAGCGCCTCGATCGTTCGCTCGAAGGGTTCCGGCGACTGCAGGAATCGCGCGTCGACCTCGACGATCTGGGTTGCAGGCGCTGCGAAGGGGTCATTCATGGTTCGGCTCCGGCACGGTTCGGGTCATGCGTAGCTCCTGAGCCGTTCGACGTCCCTGATCGTCACTGCGCGGCCGTCCACGGAGATGAGCTGGTCGGCGGCCAGGGTGTGCAGCAGTCGCGAGAGCGTCTCGGGTGTCAGGTTCAGGCGCGAGGCGACGATGTGCTTGGAGGTCGGCAGCGAGACCTGGGCTTCCGGCACAGCCTGCGACTCGGAAAGGTTCAGCAGGTAGCCGACGAGCCGCTGCGCGGCCGAGCGCATGCTGTAGGCCTCGACGTCGGTCACCAGTTCGTGCAGCCGCGAGCTCAGGCCGCCGAGCATGCGCCGCGCGAAGTCCGCGTTCGCGTCGATCGCTTCGAAGATCACCTGCTGGGACACGTGCAGCAGCAGACTGTCGACGAGGCAGGCGGCGTGGACCGGGTACGGGCATTCGAGGAACATCACCGCCTCGCCGAACGACTGCCCGGGGCCGAAGAGCTGCAGCACCTTCTCCACCCCCTGGTGCGATGACAGCGCGAGTTTCACCTGGCCGAAGACGACCAGATAGAACCCGCTGGGCATCTCGCCCTTGCGCAGCAGCAGTTCGCCGCGGGCTGCGCGGACGACGCGCGTGCCCTGCGCGATCAGCGCCAGCTCCTGCGCGGTGAGCTTGCGGAAGAGCGGCAGATTCGCGAGCGCGGCCTGGGTGTCCAGGCGCCGTCGTGCCATCGCGTGCCCCGAGTTCGAATGAGTCCGGTCATTCTGGCGCCATGCGCGAAGTGATCCTTGAGATGGATCAAGCTAGAATCCCCGACACGGTCACCGAACCCCGGTGCATCGGCCCGACTGGCACGAGGAGCATGAGAGCACCCGCGATCAAGACCCGCGCCTTCCTGTCGCAGCTCGCGCTCCTTCAAGAGGCGACCGACGACGAGATCGACCGGCTTGCCGCCGGCACGACCGAGTTGCGCCTGCCCAAGGGCCACATGCTCTTCCAGCGCGGCGACCCATGCCTCGGGCTGCACGCGGTCGTCTATGGTCAGGTCAAGCTCGCGTTCGTGTCGCCACAGGGCTCCGAGAAGGTGGTCGACATCGTCGGGCCCGGCATGAGCTTCGGCGAGGCGCTGATGTTCACCGATCGACCCTATGTCGTGTACGCGCAGACACTCGTCGACTCGATGCTGCTCCACGTGTCCAAGGAGGCGATCGATGCCGAGATCGCCCGTGATCCGAGGCTCGCCCGCCGGATGATCGCCGGCCTGAGCCAGCGGCTGCACGGCCTGGTGCAGGACGTCGAGGCCTACTCGTTGCGCTCGGGCATCCAGCGCGTCATCGGCTACCTGCTGCGCGACATCGACGAGCAGGGTGAAAGCGCCGTCGGCTCGCCGGAAAAGCTGACCGTCACGCTGGAGGTGAACAAGGGCGTGATCGCGTCGCGCCTGAACCTCACGCCCGAGCACTTCTCCCGGGTGCTCGCGGAACTGGTGCACGAGGACCTGATCGCGGTCAATGGCGCGCAGATCGTGATCCTGGATCCTTCCCGGATAAGAACCTTCCTGCGCTGAGTGTTGGACTACGCGACCCTGAAGGCGGTGCACACCGGCTGCGCGCTCCTGAGCATTGCCGGCTTCGTCGCCCGCTACCTGATGATGCTGTCGGACGCCTCGGCGCTGCGCGCGCGCGCGGTGCGCGTGCTGCCGCACCTGGTCGACACGGTGCTGCTGGCTTCGGCGGTCGTTCTCGCCTGGCAGCTGTCGGCCAATCCGCTGCGCGAGGCCTGGCTCGCGACGAAGATCGCGGCGCTGCTCGGTTACATCGTGCTCGGCGCGGTCGCGCTTCGCTACGGGCGCTCCAAGCCGCTGCGCGCGTCGGCCGGTATCGCGGCGATCCTGCTGTTCGGGTTCATCGTTTCGGTTGCGCGAACGAAATCTCCGCTCGGGTTCCTCGCGGGCTGAGCGCGGACGCGCTCTTCCCGGAGCGATTCAGGGCGACCCGTCGGACCGGCCGACCCAGTGCCCTTGGCCGTCGAGCAGCGCCACGCACTGGCCGTCCGAACCCGCCGCGATGCGCTGCGCGCCGGTCGCCGCCGCGGGCAGGCGGACGCGACGAAGCACCTGCGCGCCCGCCGCGTCCACGCGCAGCAGTTCGGTCCCCTTCGGCGCGCGGATCAGCACGCTCGACTCGCCGGGGCGCGCGCCCGGGCCGAGCGCCAGTGCTGCGCCACCGAGTTCGAACGTCGACACGCGCCAGTTCGGCGCCTCGACGACTCGGGCGGGGCCGTGCGCGTTGGCGATCAGCCAGCCGCGCCTGTTGTCCGCGGACCAGGCCTGCGCCGCGACGGTTCGTGGCAGCGTGCCGATCCGCGGGTGTTCGATCTCGCGGCGCACGTCGAGGTTGACCACGCCGGGCAGGCCGTCGGTGTCGACGCGCAGCAGTTCGAACGCGCTGGCGCCTGCGACCAGTTCGCGTGACGCGCTCGGCACCGCGAACGGTCGTGAGGTGAGCCGGCCCGGCAGCGTCACAGCCTCGCCCATCCGGTAGTCGTGGACCAGGCCGCGCAGCACCGCCGGAGCGTTGCGGTCGTAGGCGATCTCCCAGAGTTCGGGACGGTCGGCGAAGCCGACGACGAAGCGTCCGCGCGGCGCGACGTCCAGGACCGCGGCGACCTGCGCCGGTCCGTCGCTCGGGTAGCGCATCAGCACGGCGAGCGTGTCGGGGTCGTGCGCCGACAGCGGCGTTGCGCCGCGCCCGCCCGCGAGCACCAGCGCGTCGGGGCCCCGCGAGGCGCCGAGCGCGGTCGGCTCGAATGCGAGCGCCTGGCGCGCCTGCAGCGTCAGGCCGGGAAGCGAGTAACGCAGCAGTTCGCCCGGGCGCGTCACCGCGTACAGCGCGCCCGCCGCGAAGTCGGCGACCACCGGCGCCCCCAGGGGTGCGGGCGTGCGGACCCGTGCGCGGACCGCGCCGCTGCGGCAGTCCAGCACGACGATCGCCTCGGAATCGGTCGGGCCGCTGGCGATCAGGCTGTCTGCAGGCACCGCGGAGGGCCGGTCGGATGACACCGGAGCGGGCGGTGCAGGCGCAGCGCCCGGGTCGCCCGAGCCAGCCGATGGCCCCGGACCGGTCGAGCCTCCCGGAGCGCCGCTTGCCGGCAACGCTGTGAGCAGCGCCAGCATCGTGAACGCGGCCCGAGACCACCGCTGAATCGTCAGGGCACGCACGGGATCGGCCGCTGGCCCACAACGAAAAAGAGGCGGCCCGCGTGGGTCGCCCCGGTTGCTTGCAGCACCCGAAAAGCCTTCACTTCGCTCCGGCGAGCACCCAGTCGACCAGCGCCTTGATGTCGGCGTCGGGAACGTTCGCATTCGGCGGCATCGGCACCGGGCCGTAGACGCCGCCACCGCCCTTCTTCACCTTCTCGACCAGTTTGGCCGCGGCGCCCGCGTCGCCCTGGTGCTTGGCGGCGATGTCCCTGAACGCCGGTCCGACCACCTTCTTGTCGACCTGGTGGCAGGCCAGGCAGTTGTATTTCTTGGCCAGCTCCAAGCTCGCATGCGCGGGCCCCGCCGCGCCCGCCGTCGCAGCGGCGAGTGCCAGGCCGAGCAGTAAATGTCGGTTCATCGTGTTCACCATTTCCTAGTAGACGTCGTGCTGCGTGTTGTAGACGTTGAACTTGCCGGTCGGCGTGATCAGCCGCTCGTCCTTGATCACCGTCTTCAGCTTGCGGGTCTTGTCGTCGACGACCACGATGGCCGACTGCAGATTCTTGGCGCTCCAGACCGAGAACCAGATCTCGTCGCCGGCCCGGTTGTACTCGGGCTGCGTGATCCGCTTCGCGCCTTCACCCAGGCCGGACCATTCGGCGATCGGCAGCACCGCGAACGGCTTGTCCAGGTTCTTCAGGTCGAACACGGCGACCGACTGGCTGATTTTCGCATCGGGGTTCAGCGGCGTGTCCACCCACAGGTTGTTCGACTTCGGATGGGTCTTGATGAACAGGTTCCCGCCGCCCTGTCCCTTGAGCGTCTGCACCACCTTCCACGCGTTCTGCTTGTGGCCCTTCGGGTCGGTGCCGATGATCGAGACGGTTTCGTCGCCCAGGTGACCGGTCGCCCAGACCGGCCCGAACTTCGGGTGGACGAAGTTCGCTCCGCGCCCCGGGTGGGGGATCTTGCCGACGTCGATCAGCGCGGTGAGCTTGCCTTCCTTGCTGTCCACCACCGCGATCTTGTTCGACTGGTTGGCCGCCACCAGGAAGTAGCGCTTGGTCGAGTCCCAGCCCCCGTCGTGCAGGAAGCGGGCGGCGCCGATCTCGGTGGTCTTCAGGTTGTTCAGGTCACTGTAGTCGACCAGCAGGATCTTGCCGGTCTCCTTGACGTTGACGATGAACTCGGGCTTGTCGTGCGTGGCCACGATCGACGCCACGCGCGGCTCGGGGTGGTACTCCTGGGTGTCCACGGTCATGCCGCGGGTCGCCACGATTTTCAGCGGCTCGAGCGTGTCGCCGTTCATGATCACGTACTGCGGCGGCCAGTAGGAGCCGGCGATCGCGTACTTGTCCTCGAACTTCTTGTACTTCGAGGTCTCGACCGAGCGGGCTTCGAGTCCCACGCGGATCTCGGCGACGTTGTCGGGTTTTTCCAGCCAGAGGTCGATCAGGTTGATCTTCGCGTCACGCCCGATCACGAACAGGTAGCGTCCGGACGCCGACGTGCGCGAGATGTGCACCGCGTAGCCGGTCTTGACGATGTTGATGATCTTCTTCGAGTCGCCGTCGATCAGCGCGACCTCTCCGGTGTCGCGCAGCGTCACCGAGAACAGGTTGGCGATGTTGTAGTTGTTCATCTTCTTCGTCGGCCGTTTCTCGGGCGCGACGATGACCTTCCAGGTCTTCTTCATGTCCGCCATCCCGAACTCGGGCGGCGTCGGCGGCTGCTGCTGCACGTAGCGCGCCATCAGGTCGACCTCGGCGTCGGTCAGGTCGCCCGACGTTCCCCAGTTCGGCATGCCCGCGGGCGAGCCATACTTGATGAAGGTCTTCAGGTACTCGGTGCCGCGCGGCATCGTGATGTCGGGGGTCAGCGGCTTGCCCGTCGCACCCTTGCGCAGCACGCCGTGGCATCCGGCGCAGCGTTCGAAGTAGATCTGACGGGCCTTGTCGAACTCCGCCTTGGTCATCGGCGGTGCCTTGGGGTCGATGTTCTGGTGCATCTCCTCGCTGGCCAGCGGGGAGCCGCCGGCCTGGTAGCGCACCTCTGGTTCGGTCGTCGGGTGCTTGTCCTGCGCGAACGCGGCGCCCGCGAATAGCCCCGCGACGACCCATGCGAGCGGCGTGATGGTTGCGATCTTCTTCATCCTGGTCTCCTGCCGTGAAGCGGCACGTTGGCTGTGTAGTCGACCAAACAATGATCCCAGCACTCGCGTGCCGATCACCTTGATCGAAGTCAATTGCCGCGCTGCGGGGCCTCAATAGAGTCTTTCGGACGGAAGGCAGTCGATTGCGCGCGAAACCGGGGCTCGGTCAACGCGCAACCGTCTCGACGTGACAGCCGGGTTCGGAGGATGGGATGAACGGAATCAACGGGACCGCATCGAGCGTCGCAATCGCCGCGGCGCTCGCCGCGGCGCTCGCCGGGGCGGGTGGCGCCCAAGCGCAGACGGGGCCCGCTCCGGGCTCCGCGCCGCGATCTTCTCCCGGCGCTGCGGCCGAGTCTGCCGCCGCCGGCAACTTCCAGGGCCTCGTGCCGGTCCAGGTGACGGCGACCCGCTCTCCGGCCTCGGTGCTCGGCGTGCCGGCCAGCGTATCGGTCGTCGACGCGCAGGAACTCGAGCAGCGCGCGCCGGTGCGATTGGGCGACGCGATCGCCGACGTGCCCGGCGTCTATGTCCGCGGTGCCGCGCTGGGCGTCACGTACCCCGGTTCCGGCCAGGCGGTGCTGTCGCTGCGGGGCATTCCGCGCACGCCGCGCACGCTGGTGATGATCGACGGCCAGCCGGTGAACAACGCGCTCACGGGCGGGATCAACGTCGCCGGCATCCCGATGGGAAGTGTCGAGCGGGTCGAGGTGGTTCGCGGGCCGTATTCCGCGCTGTACGGCGGCGCGGCGATGGGAGGGGTTGTCAACTTCATCACCGGGACTCCGGACGTGCCGTTCACCGAAGTGCGGGCCGGCGCCGGCAATCTTCGCCAGCGCGGCGCCGCGATCGTGCATCGCCGGCGCTACGAGAGCGGGCTGGGTGTCGCGCTGTCGGCGGGTTATCGCGAGAGCGATGGCGATTACGACGGCAACTACGTCGTCAAGTCGCAGGCTCGCGGAACGGTGCCCGCCGCGGAGCCGGTGACGGGCGTGCGACCGACCTCGGATCCCAACGGCTCGGCGCGCTACTGGGTTGGAACGCAGGGCGCACGCCCCTGGTCGCAGAGCAACGCGCAATTCACCTTGCATTTTTCGCCGACGACCGCGACGAAGCTGGCGGCCGGGGTGGGCTGGGCCGACTACTCGGTCGGCTATGCGAGCCCGACCAGCTTCCTGCGCAACGCCGCGGACGGGACGGTCTCGTCCGGCAGGGTGGGGTTCGACGACGCCGGCACGACGCGGCAGCTGTCTCTGGCCGAGACCGACTGGTTCACCGCGACGCCGGCCGGCGAGCGCGACGTCCGCGTGTTCGCGCGCGCCGAGCACCGCTTCGAAGGGGGCGCCGAGCTCAAAGCGCAACTCGCCACGCTGCGCCACAACCTGTACTTCGCGCAGGCCACCCCAGGAGCGGCGAGCTACGACAGCGGCCCGGGCAACCTGACCGATCAGCCGAACCAGCGCACCGACGGCGAGCTGTCGCTGCGCCGCCCGATGTCGCTGAACTGGGTGCTGACTGGCGGCGTGTCGATCAACCACAGCACGCTCGACCGGCAGACGCAGGCGCTGTCCAACTGGCGGGAGACGAACACCACCGGAGCGCAGCTCAGCGCCGACGGCGGCCGCTCCGACAATACCGCGCTCTTCGTCCAGAGCGAGCACTACTTCGACCACGGGCTGACCGGCTATCTGGGTGTTCGCTACGACCGTTTCGAGACCGAAGGGTACGCCTCCAGGGGTACGGCACCGACGTTCGACGAGAGTTACCCCGCCCGCAGTTTCGACCAGTTCAGCCCCAAGTTCGCGCTCGTCTGGGAAGCGCGGCGCTGGCTGTCGCTGCGCGCGTCTTACGGCCAGGGGTTCCGGCCGCCCGCGCTCTTCGACCTCTACGGCCTGAGCGTGATCGCCGCCGGTCCGAGCACACTGGTCCTGGAGCCCTCTCCAGGCCTGGTGCCCGAGCGGGTTCGCGCCTTCGAACTCGGCGCGGACATGGCCTTCGCCGGGGGGGCGCGCGCGTCCGCGACGCTCTACCGACAGCGGCTCGAAGACCTGGTCTATCGCCGCACCTTGCCCGGCAGCACGCCGACCGTCACCCGGACCGCCGCCGAGAACGTCGGGGAGGCGGATGTCGACGGGCTGGAGGCCAGCGTCCGCTGGCCGCTGCCACCCCCCGGCCTGCGGGTCTTCGGCGCGCTCACGCACCAGTTTCGCTACAAGATCAGCAGCAACGACGCGGCACCCGAGACGGTCGGCAAGAAGCTGACCGACGTGCCCGGGACCACCTGGTCGGCCGGTCTCGAGTTCGACCGCAGTCCGTGGTCCGGGCTGCTCGCGGTGCGCCATGTCGGCCACGTGTTCGGCTCGGGCGACGACATGAACCTCGACACCGTCCAGGGCGTCTACGGTTCCTTCGACAGTTACACGGTGGTGACGGCGCGCGCGGGCTGGCGCATCGACGGCCACTGGCGCCTGAATCTGAGCATCGACAACCTGACCGGCCGCGAGTACTTCGTGTCGACTCGACAGCCGGGTCGCACCTTCTACGCGGAGGTCGTCTGGAATCCATGAGCCACGCTCGGCCGCTCGGCATCGGGCGCCAGCGCCTCGCGCGTCATCCCGTCGACAGGAACAGCCACACCGGGATCGCGACAAGCGACGCGAGGGTCGACACCGTCACCAGGAAGGCGACGTACCGGCCGTCGCCGCCCATGCGGCTCGCGAGGACGTAGGCCGCCGGCGCGGTCGGCATCGACGCGTACATCACCGCCATCGTGAGCGGCAGTGCCTGCAGGCCCAGCGCGCGTCCGATCAGCAAGGCGGTCATCGGCATCGCCACCAGTTTGGTCGCGGTGAACCAGAGCGCGAGCGTGATCGCGCTGCGACGCTGACGTGCGTCGGTGTCCGGCCTTGCCTCCAGGCGAAGCCCGGCGCCCACGCATAGCAGGCCGAGGCTCAACGCGGCCTGGCCGAGCCGCAGCAGCGTCGCGTCGACCGGTTCGGGCAGCTTCAGGCCGGTGCTCTTGGTCAGCAGCGCCATCACCGTGGCGATCACCAGCGGATTGCGCGCGATCTCGCGCAGCACGCCGGTGCCCGAGTGGCGCGCCAGCGCCAGGACAGCGGCGAAGTTGGCCGGCGGCACCACGAAGCCGACGATCAGCGCGCACAGCGACAGGCCTTCGCTGCCGCCGATGCGAAGCGCCAATGCCAGCGTGATGTAGGTATTGAAGCGGAACGCGCACTGCACGCCCGAGGCGAACAGCGACTCCACCGGGCGCAGGATCGGCCGGGCGGCGAAGCCGAGCGCGATCCCCAGGGCGAACGCGCCGAGCGCCGCGGCAAGCATCGGCAGCGATTCACCGGCCGACAGCGGGTTTCGCACGATCGCGCCGAACAGCAGCGCCGGAAACAGCACGAAGTAGACCAGCCGCTCGGCCCCGGCCCAGAAGTCCGCCGACAGGCGGGCGTATCGATAGAGCAGCCAGCCCAGGGCGATCAGCGCGAGGTCGGGGAAGAGGATGGCCGGGATGTTCACCGCGCGCAGTCTAGCAACCCGCGCCGGGGCGCGCGCCGCGGCAGCGGGTTCAGGTCGGACCCGTGATCGTCGCGGTTCGGCCCGTCACGGCATGCCGGTTGGCATTACGATGCAACCGATGGCGTCCGATAACCCACGCGTTCGACGCGAAGGTGCAGCAGCCGCGGCGACCGCGCCCGAGCTGTCGGGCGTCGACGCCTTCTGCGAAGCGCTGCTGCTCGAAGACGGCCTTTCGCGCAACACGCTGGCCGCGTACCGTCGCGACCTGGTGCTGCTCGCGAAATGGCTGCGCGAGGAGCGGGCGGTCGGCCTCGACGATGCCGGCGCGACCGACCTGCAAGCCTATATCGCCGCGCGTCACTCCGGTTCGCGGCCGACGAGCAGCAACCGCAGGCTGACCGTGTTCCGCCGCTACTATCGGTGGCGCGTGCGCCAGGGGCTGCGGGACTCGGACCCGACGGTGAGCATCCGATCGGCGCGCCAGCCGCCGCGCTTTCCCAAGACGCTGTCCGAGGCGCAGGTCGAGGCCTTGCTCGGCGCGCCCGATCTCGACGCGCCGCTCGGGGTGCGCGATCGCACGATGCTCGAAGTGATCTACGCGACCGGGCTGCGGGTCAGTGAACTGGTCGGCCTGCGCACCGTCGAGGTCGGGTTGAACGAGGGCGTCGTCCGGGTGGTCGGCAAGGGCGACAAGGAGCGGATGGTGCCGCTGGGCGAGGAGGCGAGGCACTGGATCGAGCGCTACCTCGCCGGCGCCCGGCGTGAACTGCTCGGCGGCGCAGCCGCGGACGCGCTGTTCGTCACCCGGCGCGGCGGGCCGATGACCCGGCAGATGTTCTGGACGCTGGTCAAGCGCTACGCCATCCTCGCCGGCGTCACCGCGCCGCTGTCCCCGCATTCGCTGCGCCACGCGTTCGCGACCCATCTGCTCAATCACGGCGCCGATCTGCGGGTCGTGCAGCTGCTGCTCGGCCACGCCGACATCTCGACGACGCAGATCTATACGCACATCGCGCGCGAGCGGCTGAAGTCGCTGCACGCGACACACCACCCGCGGGGTTGAGACGATGCTCGCGCGGGGACCCGAGCCTGCCGCGGGGCGCCCGGGAGGCAGTGCGAGCGTGACGTCGCGACGTCGTTCAGAGGATTGCCGATGAGTGGATTTGCGCAGGAGATGCTCGCACTGGTCGAGCGGGTGTTCGAGTCGCTGTCGCCGCCGCCGGTTCGCGCGCTGCACCTGCCGCCGAAATTCACCCCGGGGTCCAAGGACGGGGAGTTCTGCGCGCTCGAGCTCGCCGACGGGTCGATCGGCCTGAGCTACGCGCTGCTGACGGGCGCGCAGGAGGCGCTGGCATCGCAGCGCTCGCTGCTGGACGTCGCGGGCATGCCCGCGCTCGAGCTCGCCCGGCGATACGGCAGCGAGCGCGCGTTGCCCAGGGCGCTGGGGCTGGCCGCGATCAACGCGCTGTCGCAGCACCTGTTTCGCCGCGCGGGCTACCCGCTCGCGACCACCGCCAATTCGCTCGGCCTGCTCGATCCGAAGCCCGGCGAGGTCGTCGGCATGGTCGGACTGTTCCCGCCGCTCACCCGCCGGATCCTCGCGGCCGGCGCGTCGCTGGTTGTCGTCGAGCTCGACCCGTCGCTCGTCGGCGAGCGCGAGGGCTACCGGGTCACGCTCGATCATCGCGAACTGCGGCGCTGCGACAAGGTCCTGTCGACGACGACGCTGATGCTCAACGACACGCTCGACGAAGTGATCGCCGCCTGCGCGCACGCGCGCGCACTCGTGCTGGTGGGCCCGGGCGGCGGCTGTCTCCCCGATCCGCTCTTCGCCCGCGGCGTCAGTGCGCTGGGCGGGACTGCGATCGTCGACCGTGACGGGTTCGTGGGAGCGCTCACCCGCGGCGAGGCCTGGGGCGCGCACGCGCGCAAGTACATGATCGCGCGCGACGCCTATCCGGGAGTCGATGCGCTGCTCGAGCGCGCGCGCGCCGGGGGCGCGGTCGGCCCGCAGCCGTCGCGCTGACCGGCGGCGGGCGCAGCGACGCCGCGTCGCCTCAGCCGAGTTCGTCGGCGATCGGATTCACGAGCCGTCCGACGCCCGGAACCTCGACCTCGACCATGTCCCCGGGCACCAGCCATTTCGGCGGGTCGAAGCGCGCACCTGCCCCGGTCGGCGTACCCGTCGCGATCAGGTCGCCCGGCTTGAGCAGCATGAACGTGGAGATGTAGGCGATCAGCGCGGTGAACGGAAACATCATCCTCGCCGTGTTGTCGTGCTGGCGCTGCTCGCCGTTCACCCGCGTGGTCACCGTCATGTCGGCGAAGTCCGGGCATTCGTCTGCGGTGACGATCCACGGACCCAGCGCCCCGCTGGCGACGAAGTTCTTGCCCTGCGTCACGTTGAACTTGCCGTGGCGCAGCCAGTCGCGGATGGTTCCCTCGTTCATGATCGTCAGGCCGGCGACGTGCTCGCGCGCGCGCGCCGGATCGATCCTTCTGCCCATCTTGCCGATCACGACGACGATCTCGCCCTCGTAGTCGAGCTGCTCCGACTCCGGCGGACGAAGGATCGGCTCGCCGTGCGCGACCAGAGAATCGGGCGTGCGCACGAACAGGCTGGGGTATTTCGGTGCCTGCGCGCCGTCCCGGTATTCCTCGTTGCGTTCCGCGTAGTTCACGCCGACGCACAGGATCTTCTCGGGGTACGGCACCGGGCGCGCGAGCCTGACGTCGGACAGCGCGAAATCCGCTTCCGAAGAGCTCGCGATGCGCCGCGCCGCTTCCATGTCTGCGGCTTCGAGAAACGCTCGCAGCGTCGTGTGCTGCGGCAGACGTCGACCCAGATCGACGACGCCCGCCGTCGGCGCGAAGCCCTGTCCTCGCGGGCTCGCGTCGCCGACGACCGCACCCCACGAGGTTCTGCCGGTATGCTCGAAACTGATCAGCTTCATCCTTCGGTGCTCCGCTGCAATGGGTTCCTGGCGCGAAACCGCGTGATAATCGGCGGGTCCGAGCCTGGCAGGCGCGTGAGCGTCTGCGCTGCGGGGTCCTCGGGCGACGCGCGATGGCCGTGGTCCCGGGACGCCGCAGCCGGGCTCGCGGGTGCGATTTCTCGGTGCCAACGGGATTGATTCGAATGCCAAGTGATTCTCGCACGAGCAACGCCGACCCTCGCCCTCGCCGGGCGCTGCTGGCGGGGGCCAGCGGACTGGTGGGCAGCGCGCTGCTGAAGATGCTGCTGAACAGCGATGCGTACTCCAGCGTCTGCGTACTGGCGCGCCGCGAGTTGCCGTTGTCCGATCCCCGGCTGAGTCTGCGCTTGGTCGATTTCGACGATCTCGAAGAGCTGCCGGACTTTCCCGCGGTCGACGACGTGTACTGCTGCCTCGGCACCACCATCCGCGCGGCGGGTTCGCGGGCGGCATTTCGCCGCGTCGATCTCGACTACGTGGCCGAACTGTCGCGCACGGCGCAGCGCGAGGGCGCGACCCGCCTGGCGGTGGTCTCGGCGATGGGCGCGGACTCCCGCTCGAAGGTCTTCTACAACCGCGTCAAGGGCGACATGGAGACCGTGGTCTGCGCGCTCGGCTACGAGTCGGTCACCATCGTGCGGCCGTCGCTGCTCGTCGGCGACCGGACCGAAAGGCGCACCGGAGAGCGGATCGCACTGGCGATCGCGCAGCCGATCAGCGCGCTGATCCCGGGGAGGTATCGGCCGATCGCTGCGAGCGCGGTGGCGCGCGCCATGGTGCATTTTCAGCTCGAAGGCCGACCCGGTCCGCGCGTCGTCGAATCGGGGCGGCTCCAGCATTTCGTCGAATCGAACGCGGGCGCGCGGTGATCCGCGACACCCTGCAACCCGCAATCCGGAAACTCCAACCGAGGCCCCATGAACGCAAAACCCACCCTTCAGATCGATGATGCGCGCGTGATCGTGACCCGCTGGGACTTCGCCCCCGGCGCGGATACCGGTCATCACGTACACGGACACGACTACGTGGTCGTGCCGCTGACTACCGGCACGCTGCGGCTCGAAGAACCCGGCGGAGTGCGGGACGTGCAACTGCAGGCGGGGGTTTCCTACGCCCGGCCGGCCGGCGTCGCGCACAACGTGATCAACGCCAACGCCTTCCCGTTCAGCTTCGTCGAGATCGAACTGAAGTAGGCTTGGCGCCGGCGCGGCCGGCCCGGCCGCGGGAGATCGAGCAATGCCCCATATCGTCATCGAGTATTCGGCGAACATCCGCGATCGGATCGCCCTCGAGCAGCTGATCGAGCGACTGCACACGACCGCCATCGGTACGGGCGTCTTCCCGCTGGGCGGCACGCGCACGCGCGCGGCCGAACGCGCCCACTATCGGATCGCCGACGGGCATCCGGACAACGGTTTCGTGCATGTCACGATGCGCGTGGGTCACGGCAGGGACGCCGGCACCAAGATGCGCGCGGCGCAGACCGTGTTCGAGGCGCTCTGCGAACACCTCGCGCCGCTCTTCGAGGCGGCGCCGCTGGGCATCTCCTTCGAGGTGCAGGAACTGGATCCGGTGCTGAATTTCAAGAAGAACAACCTGCACGATTACGTGAGTGCCCGCCAGATGGGCAGGGAGAGACCATGAGTTCCCCGAGCCGGAGTTCTTCGGAAGGCCAGGCCCGGGCGGCGGACGCGCTGCGTGACCGGCAGGCGAGGGCGGATGCCTGTCTGGCGCGATTCCGCGACGAGCCGCTCGGCCACTTCATCGGCGGGCGCGCGGTCGGCGGCGCGGGCGAGGCCTTCGAGAATCGTTCGCCGGTCGACGCGTCGCTGCTGGGAACGGTCCGCAGCGCGACGGACGCCGAAGTCGCCCAGGCCTGCCACGCGGCGCGCGACGCGTTCGGCACCTGGAAGAAGCTGCCCGGAGGCGAGCGCCGCCGCATCCTGCACCGCGTCGCCGACCTGATCGAGGCGCGCGCCGAAGAGATCGCGCTCATCGAGTGCATGGACACCGGGCAGGCGTGGCGATTCATGAGCAAGGCGGCGCTGCGCGGAGCCGAAAACTTTCGCTTCTTCGCGGATCGCGCCACCGATGCGGGAAACGGCGTGTCTCTGCCCACGGACACGCACCTGAACTACACGACGCGCCAGCCGATCGGCCCGGTGGGGATCATCACGCCCTGGAACACGCCGTTCATGCTGTCGACCTGGAAGATCGCGCCGGCGCTGGCGGCGGGCTGCACCGTCGTGCACAAGCCGGCCGAATGGAGTCCGCTCACCGCGCGGCTGCTCGCCGAGATCATGCTCGAGGCCGGCTTGCCGGCCGGGGTGGCCAATCTCGTCAACGGCATCGGCGAGACCACGGGGTGCGCGCTGACCGAGCACCCGGACATCAAGGCAGTCGCATTCATCGGCGAATCACGCACTGGCGGGCTGATCATGGCGCAGGGCGCCCCGACGCTCAAGCGCGTGCACCTGGAACTCGGCGGCAAGAACCCGGTGATCGTGTTCGATGACGCCGATCTCGATCGAGCGCTCGACGCGGTCGTGTTCATGATCTACAGCCTGAACGGCGAGCGCTGCACTTCGTCGTCGAGGCTGCTGGTGCAACGCTCGATCCACGACGGGTTCGTCGCCAAGCTCGCGGAGCGGGTCCGGCGGCTGAAGGTCGGCCACCCGCTCGATCCGGCGACCGAGGTCGGGCCGCTGGTGCACGCGCGCCACCTGGACAAGGTGCTCTCGTACGCCGGGATCGCGCGCGCCGACGGCGCCACGGTCGCCGTCGGCGGGGAGCGCTGCGCGGGCGCCGGCCTGTCCGAGGGCCACTACGTCCAGCCCACGCTGTTCACCGACGCGCGCGCCGGCATGCGCATCGCGCGCGAGGAGATCTTCGGCCCTGTGCTGACGGTGATTCCGTTCGACGACGAGGCCCAGGCGATCGAGATCGCCAACGACATTCCCTACGGCCTGGCCGGCTACCTTTGGACCGGCGACGTCGGGCGCGCGAACCGGGTGTCGCTGGCGCTCGATGCCGGCATGATCTGGGTCAACTCGGAGAACGTGCGGCACCTGCCGACCCCGTTCGGCGGCATGAAGGCGAGCGGCATCGGCCGCGACGGCGGCGACTACAGCTTCGAGTTCTACATGGAGACGAAGAACATCGCGCTGGCGCTCGGCAACCACAAGATCCAGCGGCTGGGCGTCTGAGCCGGCGCCGGCACGCGGAAGACGACGGGAGGACCGAAGATGGGCAGGCTCGCACTCGCGGCAAAGGTCACGCACGTTCCCTCGATGTACCTGTCGGAACTGCCGGGGCCTCACCACGGTTGCCGGCAGCCGGCGATCGACGGCCACTTCGAGATCGGCCGCCGCTGCAAGGCGCTCGGCGTCGACACCGTGGTGGTGTTCGACGTCCACTGGCTGGTGAACGCGGGGTACCACGTCAACTGCGCGCCGAGCTTCAAGGGCGTGTACACCAGCAACGAGCTGCCGCACTTCATACGGAACATGCCCTACGACTACCAGGGCAACCCGGAGCTCGGCCGTTTGATCGCCGAGACGGCGACCGAGGACGGGGTGTTCACGCGCGCGCATGACGCGACCACGCTCGACATCGAGTACGGGACGCTGGTGCCGATGCGCTACATGCACATGGACCCGGCGAACCGTTTCAAGGTGGTGTCGATCGCGGCCTGGTGCAACTGGCACAAGCTGGAGACGAGCCGGCGCTTCGGCGCGGCGCTGCGCCGCGCGATCGAGCAGAAGTACGACGGCACGGTCGCCGTGCTCGCCAGCGGCTCCTTGTCGCATCGCTTCAACGACGACGGCAGTCCGGAGGCGTCGATGCACGAGATCAGCGACGAGTTCTTCCGCCAGGTCGACCTGCGCGTGGTGGACCTGTGGGAGCGGGGCGACTGGAAGACCTTCGTCAGGATGCTGCCCGAATACGCGGTGCGCTGTGTCGGCGAGGGGCACATGCACGACACCGCGATGCTCCTCGGCATGCTGGGATGGGACGCGTACGACCGGCCGGCAGAGGTGGTCACCCCGTACTTCGCCAGTTCCGGCACCGGCCAGATCAACGCGATCTTTCCGGTCTGACGAAAAAGAGAGAGTTTCGATGAACACCACCTTCACCGCGCCATCGGCGGCGAACATCGACCCGGCCGAACGGGCGCTGCGCGTCGAACTGGCCGCCTGCTACCGGATCTTCGCCATGCTGGACTGGACCGAACTGATCTACAACCACATCACCGTTCGCATCCCCGGGCCCGAGCGGCATTTCCTGATCAATCCCTTCGGGCTGCACTACAGCGAGGTCACCGCGTCGAACCTGGTGCGCATCGATCTGCAGGGCAGGGTCGTGGGTCATTCCGACTGGCCGGTGAATCCGGCGGGTTTCACGGTGCACGCCGCGATCCACGCGGGCATCGAAGGTGCCCACTGCGTGATGCACACCCACACCACCGCGGGCATGGCGGTGGCCTGCAGCCGTGCCGGCCTGTCGATGAGCAACTTCTACAGTGCGCAGCTCAACGGCAAGCTCGCGTACCACGACTTCGAAGGCATCACCCTGCACGCCGACGAGGGGCCGCGCCTCGTGGGCCACATCGGCGACAAGCCGGCGGTGATCCTGCGCAACCACGGGCTGCTGGCCTGGGGCGACACCATCCACCGAAGCTTCGCGATCCTCTGGCTTCTGAATCGCGCCTGCGAAATCCAGCTCGCCTCGACCTCGATGGGGCCCGTGATCGAGATCCCCGAGGACGTCCAGCGCAAGTGCACGGCGGATTCGCTGCAGTTCGACGCGCGATTCGGTGCGGGGCGCGACATGTTCGACGCGCGATTCGGTGCGGGGCGCGACATGTTCGACGCGCTGATGAGGCTGGTCGACCGGATCGACCCGTCGTACCGGCACTGAGATGGAGCCACGAACAATGAAGATCTGCATCGTCGGCCTGGGCGCCGTCGGCGGCCTCGTCGCCGCGCGCCTGGCGCTTGCCGGGCATCCGGTCAACGCGCTCGCGCGCGGCGCGACCCTCGAGGCCGTGCGCCGGGACGGGCTCGTGCTGCTCGATCGCGACGGTGAACGCGAGCGTCGCCGCGTCGCCACGATCCAGGCGAGCGATTCCCCGCAGGCGCTGGGGCCCCAGGACCTGCTGATCGTCGCGGTCAAGACCACCGCGCTGGCGTCGATCGCGACGACGATCGGGCCGCTGATCGGTCCGTCGACGACGATCCTCTCGGCGATGAACGGCGTGCCCTGGTGGTTCTTCCACGGTCTCGGCGAGCGCTGGCGCGACACGCGGCTCGTCGCGTGCGACGCGGACGGTGCGCTCACGCGCGCCATGCCCGCCCGGCAGGTGCTCGGCTGCGTGGTCCACCTGTCTTCGGCGATGCCCGAGCCGGGCGTGGTCGCGCACAAGGCCGGCGCCCGCCTGATCGTCGGGGAGCCGGGCGGCGGGGACAGCGCGCGCCTGTCCGAAGCCGCGGCGCTGTTGCGCTCCGGCGGTTTCGACGTCGAAGCGTCGCCGCACATCGCGCTGGATGTCTGGCTCAAGCTTTGGGGCAACATGACGGTGAACCCGATCTCCGCGCTCACCGGGGCGACCGGTGATCGGATCCTCGATGACGAACTGGTGCGCGAGTTCATGTCGGCGGCGATGCGCGAAGCGGCGGCAATCGGCGAGGCGCTCGGGCTGCCGATCGCGATGAGTCCGGACGAGCGGCACGCGGTGACGCGCAAGCTGGGCGCGTTCCGCACGTCGATGCAAAACGATGTCGAAGCGCACCGGCCGATCGAACTCGACGCGCTGGTCGGCACGGTTCGCGAGATGGGCGGTCTGGCCGGCGTCCCGACGCCGACGATCGACGCGCTGTTCGGCCTGACGAGGCTCTTCGGCAGGGTGCACGGGCTGTACCCGCAGACATGAGCGCGGCTTCATCGTGACGACACCGCGTGCCGTGCAGCGCGCCGATCCGCCCTTCGCCTGATCGTCGGACCGATGGCCGCGAAGAAGCCGCACGTATCGGAGACACAGGCAACGCAGTTCCTGCGCCGCCGGGGCGTCGCCTTCGAGTTGCACGTCTACGACTACGTGGAGCACGGCGGCACGGCCGAATCGGCGCGCCAGCTCGGCGTCGACGAGCACGCGGTGGTCAAGACGCTGGTGATGCAGGACGAGTCTGCGCGGCCCATGATCGTCCTGATGCACGGCGACCGAAGCGTGTCGACGAAGAACCTGGCGCGCCAGACCGCGCGCAAGGCCATCGAGCCCTGCACGCCGGAGGTCGCGCAGCGCCACTCCGGCTACCAGGTCGGCGGCACTTCGCCCTTCGGCATCCGCAAGCCGATGCCGGTCTACGTCGAGGCTTCGGTGCTGCAGGTGCCGCGCATCTACATCAATGCAGGGCGCCGTGGCTGCCTGATGTCGATCGAGCCGCGGGTGCTGCTGGAGTGCCTGGACGCCCAAACGGTAAACTGCGCGCTCGAGGATTGAGAGGCGCTGCAGCGCCCGGGGAGGATTCGATGGACGCTCTCATCAGCGTGGCCGCGGTGGCGCTCGCCTATCTGCTCGGTTCGGTCTCGTTCGCGGTGCTGGTGAGCCGCCTGATGGGGCTTGCCGACCCGCGCAGCTACGGCTCGCACAATCCGGGGGCCACCAACGTGCTGCGAACCGGCAACAGGCCGGCGGCGCTGCTGACGCTGCTCGGCGATGCCGGCAAGGGCTGGTTCGCAGTGGCGATGGTGAAGTGGCTGGCGGCGCGATACGGTCTGGGCGAGGCGACGATCGCACTGACCGCGATCGCCGTATTCGCCGGCCATCTCTTCCCGGTGTTCCACGGCTTCTCCGGCGGCAAGGGCGTGGCGACGGCCGCGGGCGTGCTGCTGGCGCTCAATCCCTGGCTCGGGCTCGCCACGCTGGCGACCTGGCTGATCATTGCGTTCTTCTTCCGCTACTCGTCGCTGGCGGCGATCGTCGCGGCGGTGTTCGCGCCGCTCTACTACGGCTTTCTCTTCGGGCCCGACGTGATCGGGTTCGCGGTGCTGGTGATGGGCGGGTTGCTCGTCTGGCGCCATCGCGCCAACATCGCCAATCTCCTTGCCGGCAAGGAGACCCGCATCGGTGCAAAGAAGCGCGGCTGAGCGCAGCGCGCCTGCTTCGGCGGGCGGGCCGGCATCGGTGAGAATCGGTGTCGACCTCGGCGGCACCAAGACCGAAGTGGTCTGCCTCGACGCGAGCGGCGCGCAGCGGTTGCGCCGGCGCCTTCCCACACCGCGCGGCGACTACGACGCCACGGTCGCGCTGATCGTCGAGATGGTGCGCGACGCGCAGCGCGCCTGCGGCATCGGCAGTGTCGGCATCGGCATCCCCGGCACGATCTCGGCACTGACCGGCCTGGTCAAGAACGCGAACTCCACGTGGCTCAACGGCAGGCCGCTGGGCCGCGACCTGGAATCGGCGCTGCGGCAGCCGGTGCGCGTCGCCAACGACGCCAACTGCTTCGCCGTCTCCGAGGCGGCCGACGGCGCGGGCGCAGGTGCGCGGACGGTGTTCGGCGTGATCCTTGGCACCGGGGTCGGCGGGGGGCTCGTCGTCGACGGACGCGTGCTGACGGGTGCCAACGGCATTGCCGGCGAGTGGGGCCACAATCCGTTGCCCTGGCCGCAGGCCGACGAGACGCCCGGCCGCGAGTGCTATTGCGGCCGGCGCGGCTGCATCGAGACCTGGCTCAGCGGTCCGGCCTTCGCGCGCGACGCCGGGCTCGACGAGGCGCTCGAGCGCTACGTGGATCGCCTCGCCCGCGGCCTGGCCACCGTGATCAACCTGTTCGATCCCGAGGTGATCGTGCTCGGCGGCGGGCTCAGCAATATCGAGGCGCTCTATCAGCGTGTGCCCTCGCGCTGGGGTCGCTATGTGTTTTCGGACTCGGTGCGCACCGAACTGTGGCGCAACCGCCACGGCGATTCGTCCGGCGTGCTCGGGGCCGCCCGCTTGTGGGACGACGCGCCGGCTTGATCGGCGTGCCCCGCGCTAGGCGCGCGGCGGCGCCGGCAGTTCGGACAGTTGCCAGCGCGGGCGAACGGTGAATCCGCTCGGCACGACCGCGGCCTGGCCGGCTGCCAGGCGCAGCGCACCGGCGAAGGCGATCATCGCGCCGTTGTCGGTGCACAGCGCGGGCGCCGGGAAGTGCGCGTCGAACCCTCGCTCGGCCTGCGCGAGCGCGACGAGGTCGCGAAGCCTGCGGTTCGCGCTGACCCCGCCGGCGATCACCAGCGTGCCCAGTCCGCTCGCCTCGAGCGCCGCGAGCGACTTCGCGACGAGCACGTCGACGATCGCAGCCTGCACGGCGAACGCCAGATCGGCACGGGCCTGCTCGTCGGGCAGGCCGCGCCGCACCGCGGTGAGCACCGCGGTCTTCAGGCCACTGAAACTGAAATCGAGATCGCCCGAATGCAGCATCGGGCGCGGCAGCGCCACCGCACCGTCGCGTCCGGTCTGCGCGAGCCGCGCGATCGCCGGCCCGCCCGGGTATCCCAGCCCGAGCAGTTTCGCGCTCTTGTCGAAGGCTTCGCCGGCCGCGTCGTCGAGGGTCTCGCCGAGCAGCGCGTAGCGCCCGACCCCGTCGACCCGCATCAGTTGTGTGTGGCCGCCCGAGACGAGCAACGCGACGAACGGAAAGTCGGGCGGACGCTCGGAGAGCATCGGCGAGAGCAGGTGTCCCTCGAGATGGTGAATACCGATCGCAGGCTTGCGCAGCGCGAACGCAATCGACGAGGCGACTCCGGCGCCCACCAGCAGCGCGCCTGCCAGCCCCGGGCCTTCGGTGAACGCGATCGCGTCGATGTCGGCCAGCGCGACGCCGGCCTGCTCGAGGACCTGCTCGGTGAGGGGCAGGAGGCGACGCACGTGGTCGCGCGAGGCAAGTTCGGGCACCACCCCGCCGTAGCGCTCGTGCATCGCGATCTGCGAGTGCAGGGCCTGCGCCAGCAGGCCGCGGCGAGTGCAGTACAGCGCGACGCCGGTGTCGTCGCAGGAGGTCTCGATGCCCAGAACCAGCATTTGGGTGCCGCAGTCCGGGGCCCGCTGTGCGCGGCAGCGCTTGCACGGGCCCGTCAGTGTGAAGAAGTGCCTTGCGAAGATTTCCCTTGAAATGGGAAATAGACACACTTATATTGAATCGGTCAGGGGATCATTCTAGTGGGTGAAGACAAAAACAAGGCCGAGGGAGATACCTCGGTCGCGCCATCACGCGCGCAACTCGTGCTCTCGGCGGCCACTCGGGTCATGCGCCCGCTGGTCGAGCTTTTGCTCGCCAACGGCGTCAAGCACGCCGCGGTCGACGAGGTCTTGCGGGAGTTGCTGGTGCAGGCCGCGCGCGCGCAGGTGCCGGGTGCCGCCGAGTCCCGGGCGGTCAGCAGGATCAGCGTCGCCACCGGCATTCATCGCAAGGACGTCAAGCGCCTGTTGACCACCCCCGGGCGGGTCGCCGAGTTGGGCCGGCGCTCCGCCAGCGCCGAGGTGTTCACGCGCTGGCTGACCGACAAGCGTTTTGTCGACCGCAAGGGCCGGCCTGCCACGCTCCCCAGGCAGGCGGTGGACGGCGGGAAGCCGTCCTTCGACCTGCTGGCGCGTGAGACGAGCCGGGACGTGCACCCCCGGACGATTCTCGAAGAACTGGTGCGGCTGAAGCTCGCGCGGGTCGACGAGGCCGATCGGGTGAGCCTGCTGACCGACGCGTTCGTGCCGACGGCCGGTGCGCGCGACATGCTCCACTATCTCGCGGAGAATGTCGGCGACCACCTGTCGGCGGCGGTCGCCAACGTCGAGGGGCTAGAGGACCGATTCCTCGAGCAGGGTGTCTTCGCGGACGAACTCTCGGAAGAGTCCGTCCGCGAGATCGAGAAGCTTGCGCGCGAGCACTGGCGCAGGCTGGTGCGCGACATGGCGCCCAGGCTGCAGACACTGGTCGACCGGGACCGCGAGCGTGGTCTTCCCGCTCGCCGGCGTGCGCGCGTCGGCATGTTTTCTTTTTCGACCAACATGGACGAGGGCTCGGCGGAATGAGGATGATGGTTCTTCGGATGCGGTTGCTGGCGGCGGGACTCTCTGTGGCGCTGGCCGCCGCGTGCGGCGGGGCCGGCGACAGCTTGCTGGCCGGCGTGGGCAGCGGCGGCACCGGCGGCGGGACGCCGACCTCGGCGCTCGGCCTGATCACCGGGTTCGGCTCGGTGATCGTCAACGGCGTGCGCTTCGATGACAGCGCCGCCCGCGTGGTCGACGACGACGGCAGGGACCTCGGCGACGGCAGCCTGCGACTGGGCATGGTGGTGCTCGTCGACGGCACGTCGGACGCGTCCGGGCTCACCGGCGTGGCGAGCAACATCGAGGTGATCAGCGAG
Organism: Burkholderiaceae bacterium; assembly: GCA_024641185.1. Lineage (GTDB taxonomy): Bacteria > Pseudomonadota > Gammaproteobacteria > Burkholderiales > Burkholderiaceae_E > Quisquiliibacterium. Next base: position 26,977 of record JAHEDO010000001.1, read on the forward strand.
TTGCGCGGGCCGGTGCAGACGGTCTCCGCCAATTCCTTCAGTGCGCTCGGCGTCACGGTCAACGTTTCGCCTGCGACGGTGCTCGACGGCTTCGCCGGACTGTCGGAGCTCTCGCCAGGCGCGCAGGTCGAGGTCAACGGTTTCCTCGACGCGGGCGTCGGGCAGATCGCCGCGACCCGGGTCGCACTGCTGTCGGGCGCGCCACCGAGCTTCAAGGCGCGCGGGCTGGTCGGTGCGGTGGCTGGCCAGGCGCAGACCATGCAGTTCGGCAGCCTGATCGTCGACTATTCCGCGGCGACCCTGATCGGTCTTCCGGACGGGCCGAAGTCGGGCGCGGTGGTCAGGCTGACCTCCAGCCGAGCGCCCGGCGTGGACAACCTCTGGCGGGTCGACGCGGTGGAACTGGTCAAGGCGCCAGAGTTGCAGGAGTCGTCGAGGGTTTCGCTGGAAGGCAGCATCAGCGAGTTCGCGTCGGTCGCCTCATTCACCGTTCAGGGCGTGCGCGTCAACGCGACGTCGGCGCGATTCGATGGCGGGACAGCGGCGTCGCTCGGCGACGGTGTGCGTGTCGAAGTCGACGGCACCTTGACCGGTGGTGTGCTCGAGGCGGTCGAGGTCGAGATCGAGGGCTCGAGTGCGAGCGGGGGCGCGAGCGGGGGCGAGGGCGGTACCTCGGAGGTGCAGCAGTTCGAGATCGAGGGGGCGATCACGTCCGTGAGCGGTCCGTTGCGCTTCGTCGTCCGCGGCACTGCCGTCGACGCGAGTCAGGCGCAGCTGGAAAGCGGCAGCGCGGCCAGCGTGGTCGTCGGCCGGCAGGTGCACGTCAAGGGTCGCTCCGTGGTGGACGGCGTCCTGAAGGCCGATCTGGTGCACTTCGAGGACTGAGTCGCCGTCCTGCGCAGTGCGCTAGAAGCCGATCCGCTGCCTGCGCATCGAGCGCTCGGTGCAGAGGTCGGCGATCTGGATCTCGGCCCGTCCCGCGAGCTTCGCGTTGCCGAAGGCGCCGATCAGCGCCCGGCGCATCTCGCGCGGCGCGATCGATGCGAGCCGCTCCAGGATCGCGTCGTCCAGCCGTTCCGGAAACCGCGCGCCCCACGCGTGCGAGTCGCGGATCTCCCGATAAAGTCTCTGCGCGATCCGGCGCGCCCCCTGAGTGTCCGGGGCCGGGATCTCGTAGACGTTCATCCGGTTCAGGATCGGATCCGGGATGCGCGAGGCGTCGTTGGCCGTCGCCACCCAGACGATCTCCGAGCAGTCGAGCGGCACCTCGGCGAATTCGTCGACGAATTCGCGGGCGGTGTCTTGCTCGAGCAGGCCGTAGAGCGCCCCCAGCGGATCGTACTGGCCGTCGCCGCTGGCCTTGTCGATTTCGTCGACGACCAGCACCGGGTTGGCGTAGTCGCCGTTGACCAGCGTGTCGAAAACCTTGCCCGAGCGCGCGTTCTTCCACTGCGACGAGGCGCCCGACAGGATCCAGCCGGCGGTCAGCGAACTCATCGATACGAACCCGTACCCGGTGCCGAGCAGTTGCGACAGGCGCCTGGCGAAGTGGGTCTTGCCGATCCCGGGTTCGCCCAGCAGCAGCATCGGCGTGAGCTCGAGCGGGTCCTCGGTCTCCATGCACAGCACGATCTGCTTGCGCAGATCGTCCAGCACGTCGCCAAAATTGGGCACTTCCTGCTCCAGCGCGTCAAAGTCCGGCAGCATCCCCGGTTTGACGCAGAAGCGTTCGCCTCCGGCCCGCAGCATCTTTTCGTAGGTCGACCGAAGCGCTTCGTTCGCATTGGCCGGGAGCTCGTCGAGCGCGGTCTCGACGCGACCGGTGGAGTAGACCTGCTTGAAGCCCGCGATCGCGATCTGTGCGGCGAGAGCGGGCTTCGGGCCACCTTCGCCCTGAGTTGGTGCATTCGGCATCGGGCAATCCTCCGTCAGCGTGAATCCGCGCAGTGGCTTGGACGCAGTGCCTAGTTCTAGCGCCTGGTGCCGATACACACAAGAACCGTACCAGCGGACGGCAGGCTTATCGGCGTCGAACCAACGGACCGGGCCTCGTCGCGCAGGACGGTCCAGGATGCCCGCCCGAAGGGGCTTCTCATGCCGGGCGAAGCCCTGATATAATCGCGGGCTTGGCCAAGGCCGGCGTCACCTGTGTGTCGCCCTCCGCTGGCACGGGCCGGAATGCTTCCGGGCCCGTCACCCAGGTGAGCACCAGTCTTCGAGCCACGCACCGGAAGGGGGTGATTTTTTTATGCCGACCATCAGGGTCAAGGAAAACGAGCCGTTCGACGTCGCGCTGCGCCGTTTCAAGCGCACGATCGAGAAGACGGGTCTGATCACCGAACTGCGTGCGCGCGAGTTCTATGAGAAGCCGACCTCCGAGCGCAAGCGCAAGAAGGCGGCTGCGGTCAAGCGTCACTACAAGCGTCTTCGCAGCCAGATGTTGCCCAAGAAGATGTACTGAGTGTCGTCTGGCGGCCCTTCGGGGCCGTCGCTGACCCCAGGAGCCCGCTGGCCTTGCGCCGCGGGCTTTTTCGTCTGCGTCGCGTTGGCGGCGCAAGAGGTGTTGCCATGAGCCTGAAAGAACGCATCAACGACGAGATGAAGGCAGCGATGCGCGCCAAGGACAGCGCGCGGTTGTCGGCGATAAGGCTGCTGCTGGCCGCGGTCAAGCAGAAAGAGGTCGACGAACGGATCGACGTCGACGACGCCCAGGTCCTGGCGATCGTCGACAAGCAGATCAAACAGCGCCGCGACTCGATCGAGCAGTTCGCGAAGGCGGGCCGCAACGACCTGGCCGACCGCGAGAAGTTCGAGCTGGAAGTGCTGTCCGCGTACCTGCCCGAGCAGGCCGGTGATGCGGAAATCGACGCGGAGATCGATGCCGCGATCGCGCAGGTCGGGGCCGCCGCGCCCCAGGCGATGGGCAAGGTGATGGGCGTGCTCAAGGGCAAGCTTGCCGGCCGGGCCGACATGGCGGCGGTCTCCGCCCGGGTGAGGGCGCGCCTTGCCTGATCTGGCGTGAACGCGCGGCGGCGCTGGACTAGACTTCGGGAGTGATTCCGCAGGCGTTCATCCAGGAACTCCTCGCCCGCGTCGACGTCGTCGACGTGGTCGGTCGCCACGTCCAGCTCAAGAAGGCGGGCGCTAACTTCCTCGGACTGTGCCCGTTCCACGCCGAGAAATCCCCTTCGTTCACCGTAAGCCCGAGCAAGCAGTTCTATCACTGCTTCGGCTGCGGAGCCCACGGCTCGGCGATCGGCTTCCTGATGGAGCACTCCGGGCTGAGCTACGTCGAGGCGATCCGCGATCTCGCGCAGGCGGTCGGCGATCCGGTCCCAGAAGAGGCCCCGGGCGCGGCCGGCGAGTCGCGCCGTGACCCCGGCCTGCTGGAGCTGCTCGCGAAGGCCGCGCAGTTCTACAAGGACCGGCTCAAGGACACGCCTCGCGCGATCGACTATCTGAAAGGGCGCGGTCTGAGCGGGCGCACCGCCGCCCGTTTCGCGATCGGCTATGCGCCGGAGGGTTGGCGCTCGCTTCAGGCCGCGGTGCCGGACTACGCGTCGCCCACGATGGTCGAGGCCGGCCTGGTGATCGACGCCGAGGGGGATGGCGGAACCCGCAAGCGCTACGACCGCTTCAGGGACCGGATCATGTTTCCGATCCGCAATCCGCGCGGGCAGGTGATCGGCTTCGGCGGCCGGGTGATCGGCGCCGGTGAACCCAAATACATGAACTCGCCCGAGACAGCGCTCTTTTCCAAGGGCCGGGAGTTGTATGGCCTGTTCGAGGCGCGCGACGCACTCAGGAGCGCCAACTGCGCGGTCGTGGTCGAGGGCTATATGGACGTCGTGATGCTCGCCCAGCATGGAGTGGGCAACGCGGTGGCCACGCTGGGGACGTCGACTACGCCGGATCACGTACGCAAGCTGCTGAGAATCGTGGATCGGATCGTCTTCTCGTTCGACGGCGACCCGGCCGGGCGCAAGGCCGCCTGGCGCGCGCTCGAGGCCTGCCTGCCCGAGGCTGCGGACACCAAGCGCATGGAGTTCCTGTTTCTCCCACCCCAGCACGACCCCGACAGCTTCGTGCGCGAGCAGGGCGTCGCCGGATTCGAGGCGCTTCTGGCCGAAGCGCTGCCGCTCTCGGAGTTCCTGATCCAGGGCCTGTCGTCGCAGGTCGACCTGGACGAGCCCGAGGGGCGGGCGCGCTTTCTGGCGCTCGCCAAGCCGCTGCTGCAGGCGCTGCCGATGGCGGCGCTGCGGCTGCAGATCCTGCACCGGGTCGCGGAGGTCGGGGCGGTGGGCACCGCCGAGCTCGAACGATTTGTCGGCGGTCCGGCGCCCGCCCGCGGCCAGGGCCCGCGGGACGGTCCCGATCGGCAGCGCACGTCTTCGCAGGGCCAGGGCGCCGCGGGGCCGAGCAGCGGCCCGGGCGCAGGCCGGGCAGGGCTTCGACCGCGTGCCGGTCTGCCCGATCTGGCCCGGCGGGTCAGGCTGCTGTCGGCACTGCATCCGGCGCTCGCGTTCGAGGCGCCGGACCCGGCCCTGCTCCCGCTCGACATCGTGGGATGGCTCGAGCTGCTGCGCGCGCAGCCGGAGGGGAGTTCCCTGGCAGTGATCTGCGAGTCGCTGAAGGCCGCGCATCCCGAGGTGGTGGCTGCGCTCGAGCGCGATGCGGCCGCCGATCGTTCGATGGTTGCCGAGATGTCGTTCGACGAGGCGCGGGCGGAATTCGACGGCGCGCTGGCGCAGCTGCGAGATCGCAGCATTCGCGAGCAGCTCGACGCGCTGGTCGCGCAGGGAATCCGGAGCGATCTGGATCGCGCCCGCTACCAAGAGTTGTTGTTATTACGCCATAAGTCCTGATATAGTGATGGGTTCTTCTTTGCGCGAGGCGAGCCGCCTTGCGCGGATGCCCAAATGGTCTGCCGAGCTTGGATTCGTCCAAGCCCGGTTTCCCCAAGTTTGCCGAAAGGGTTGAGCGTGAGCATCAGAAAATCAACCGTCACGACATCAGTCGAGCGCCCCGTTTCCGCAGGCAAATCCGTCGCCGACGCTGCCAAGCGCAAGGTGGCGACCGGCAAGGCGGGCGCAGGCCCGGCAGCCCCGGCGAAAGCGCCTGCCGCAAAGGCGGCCGCTGCCAAGCCGGGGAAATCGGTGGCGCGCGTCGCCACGAAGAAGGCCCCCGCGTCCAAACCGGCCGGCAAGCCGAAGAAAGCGGACGTCAAGGCTACCGCGAAGGCCGCGGGCACGAAGGGCGGCTCCAGCGCCACCGTGAAGACAGCCAAGGCCAAGGCGGCGCCCAAGGGCACGGCCACGAAGGCCGCTCCTGCCAAGGCCGCACCGAAGGCGGGCACGACCGCGAGCCGCGCGGCCGCTGGTGGCAAGGCGAGCGCGAAGGCCGCGAAGTCGCATGCGCAGACCTCGGGCAACGTAAAGACCCCGGTCAAGTCGAAGGCGCCGGTCGCCAAGGGGGCCGGGACCGCTTCGCATGCCGAGAAGACCGCAGGGTCCAAGTCCGTCGCGTCGACCAGGGCTGCTGCGAAGGCGTCCGGGAAGCCCGCTTCGAAGGCCGCGACCGAGACCGCCACCAAGCAATCCGTGAAGCGGTCCGCGAAGACCGCGGCGAAGGACACGGCGAAGGAGGCGGCGAAGGAGGCGGCGAAGGACACGACGAAGCGGTCGGCAAAGGCAGCGGCGAAGGCAGCCTCGCAGGCGGCGCCTGCCGACACGGAGCTCACCACGCAGGAGACGGCGAAGCCCGGCCGCGGCGCGAAGACCAAAGGCGCCGCGCGGCGCGGGCCGAAGGCCGCGGCGGGCAAGGCGGCCAAGCGCGCGGAACTCGAGGACGACGACCTCGGTCAGGACGATCAGGTCGAGGCCTTCGACGACGGCGAGACCGAGGCCGAGGTCGAGATTCCCGAGGTGCCGGTCGTCGCGCCGGTGAAAGCCAAACGCGGTGCGCGGGCCAAGGAAAAGCAGCTCCTCAAGGAGTTCGGCGGCAAGCAGGGGATGTCCGAGGCCGACCGCGAGAACACTCGCAACAAGCTCAAGCTGCTGATCAGGCTGGGCAAGGAGCGCGGCTTCCTCACCTACGTCGAGATCAACGATCACTTGCCCGACGACGTGATCGACGCCGAGGCGATCGAGTCGATCATCAGCACCTTCAACGACATGGGCATCGCGGTCTACGACCAGGCACCCGATGCCGAGACGCTGCTGATCAGCGACCAGGCGCCGGTGGTCACCACCGATGACGACGCCGAGGAGGAGGCCGAAGCCGCGCTGTCCACCGTCGACTCCGAGTTCGGCCGCACCACCGATCCGGTCCGCATGTACATGCGCGAGATGGGCTCGGTGGAGCTGCTCACCCGTGAGGGCGAGATCGAAATCGCCAAGCGCATCGAGAACGGCCTGAAGCACATGGTGGGGGCGATCTCCGCCTGTCCGACGACCATCCACGAGGTGCTGACGCACGCCGAGAAGATCCAGGCGGGCACGATGCGCATCGACGAGGTGGTCGACGGTCTGATCGATCCCGATGCCGATGAAGACGACTTCCGTGCGGCGCCGCCCCAGGCACCGTCGGCAAGCGACGCCGACTTCGACGAGGACGGCGACGACGAGGGGGCCTCGGCGCGCGCGCAGACCGCCAAGCTCGAGTTGCTCAAGGCGACCGCGCTGGAGAAGTTCGATCACATCTCGCGCTGGTTCGAGAAGATGAAAGTCTCCTACGAGAAGGAGGGCTACAAGTCCAAGTCCTACGTGAAGGCGCAGCACGAGATCCAGAACGAGCTGCTGTCGATCCGCTTCACCGCGAAGATGGTGGAGAGGCTGTGCGACACGCTGCGCACGCAGGTCGAGGAGGTCCGCTCGCTGGAGCGCTCGATCGCCGACGTCTCGGTCAACAAGGTCGGGGTCCCGCGCGACCAGTTTCTCGCCACCTTCCCGGGCAACGAGACGAACCTGCGCTGGTCCGAGAAGCTGGCGGCGTCCAATCCTCCGTACATCGACGTCCTGCGCCGCAACATGCCGGCCATCCAGGACCTGCAGCAGAAGCTGATCGACCTGCAGGCGCGGGTCGTGCTGCCGCTGTCGGACCTGAAGGAGATCAACAAGCGGATGGCCACCGGCGAGGCCAAGGCCCGCAAGGCCAAGCGCGAGATGACCGAGGCCAACCTTCGTCTGGTGATCTCGATCGCCAAGAAGTACACCAATCGGGGCCTGCAGTTCCTGGATCTGATCCAGGAGGGCAACATCGGTCTCATGAAGGCGGTGGACAAGTTCGAGTACCGTCGCGGCTACAAGTTCTCGACCTACGCGACCTGGTGGATCCGCCAGGCGATCACGCGCTCGATCGCCGACCAGGCGCGCACCATCCGTATCCCGGTGCACATGATCGAAACGATCAACAAGATGAACCGGATCAGCCGCCAGATCCTGCAGGAGACCGGGCAGGAGCCCGACCCGGCGACGCTTGCCTCGCGCATGGAGATGCCCGAGGACAAGATCCGCAAGATCCTGAAGATCGCCAAGGAACCGATCTCGATGGAGACGCCGATCGGCGACGACGACGACTCGCACCTGGGCGACTTCATCGAGGACACCGCGACGCTGGCTCCGGCCGACGCCGCGCTGCACGGCTCGATGCGCGACGTGGTCAAGGAAGTGCTGGACTCGCTCACCCCGCGCGAGGCCAAGGTGCTGCGCATGCGCTTCGGCGTGGAAATGAGCACCGACCACACGCTGGAAGAGGTCGGCAAGCAGTTCGACGTCACCCGCGAGCGGATCCGTCAGATCGAGGCGAAGGCGCTGCGCAAGCTGCGCCACCCGTCCCGCGCGGACAAGCTGAAGAGTTTTCTCGAGGGGCAGTGAGATCGCCTGGACGCGGTAGCGTGAGCGCTGCCGCGGTCCAGCGGGAGATGACGCGGCCGGCCGGCGCCTGCGCGCGGCCGCAGCGCTCGATGAGGCGGCCGATCGCCGGGGTTCGTCGATGAACGCTTTCTGGGCGATCGGCATCGGCGTCAACCTGGTCGCGTTCGCCGCACTCATCGTCTGGGCGGTCAGGAACTGGCGAGGCGGCGACTCCCGCCGCCCGCCGGGCGAGCACGACGACCGGCCCTGAATCGCCGTCAGCAGCGCGCCGGTCCGCGCCGAGTGCCGGAGTACATTCGCCGCAGCGAGGGAGGCGCGAATCAGTGGAAATTCGACGCGTCGGGCTCGACGCCTGTCCCGGCCTCACCGGGACCGTGGTCGTCGTCGACGTCTTGCGATCGTTCACAACGGCCGCGTATGGGTTCGCCGCCGGCGCGGGGGCGGTCTACGCGGCCGATGGTCCGCTGCACGCGCGCACCCTGATCGACGCGATTCCCGGCGCATTGACCGTCGGTTCCCTGCCTGGCGGCGCGCAGATCCCGGGCTTCGATCTGCCGAACTCTCCCGCTCGCCTCGCGGGGGCCGCGCTCGCCGGCCGACCGATCGTCATGTCGACCGCGGGCGGGGTGCGCAGCCTGCTGGCCAGCGTCAACGCCGACCTGCTGCTGGCCACCAGTCTGGTGTGCGCGGGCGCCACCGCCCGGCTGCTCAGGCGACGCGCGCCGGACCGTGTGACCTTCGTGATCACCGGCATCTGGACCGACCGCGACGGGGACGAGGACTACGCGTGCGCAGACCTGATCGAAGCGCTGCTCGAGCACGAGGTGGTGGATCCTGCTCCGTTCGAGGCAAGGGTGCGCGGCTCGGACTTCGGGCGCCGCTTCACCGGCGGTCCCGACGCGCCGTTGCCTGCCGCGGACCTGGATTGCTGTGCCAGCGCCGACCGGTTCGACTTCGGATTGCGCGCGCAGCGCGACGGAGCGGGCGTGACCCTGGTCCCGGAGCGCTGATGCGCGCCGTTGCGACCTAGGCGCCTTCCGCCGGATCCGTGTCGTCTTCCTGCGTGCCCGCATCCGGCCCGGGTGGAGGGCTGGCCGGTTTGGCAGCGGCGAGCCCGCGGCCGGGCTGCCGTGCGAACTCCGCTCCGGGCAATCCGTAGAGCCCCTGCGCATTGCACTCGGATTCGAGGAGTTCGGTGGGCTCCGGGATCGGGTTCATCGCGTGCGTCGGTCGGGTTGTTGGCGGTCGTTTCGCGTCGGCGTTCAAGTTCAACGCGCGCGGCGCGCATTCGATGACACTAACCGCATCGCCACGGCGCGCATGCCAAATGCGTCACAGCTCCCGTCGTCAGGCCGACGATTCGGGCGCGTGCTCGACCATGATCGACGCCGCACGCAGGCGTTCGATCTCCGCGTCGGCGAAGCCGAAGTCGCGCAGCACCGCCGCCCCCTCGGTGCCGATCCCTGGCCAGTGCGACCGCGGATCGGACGGCGCCGGCGGGTCGATTCCCGGGATCTGCGGGATCGCGATGCTTCCCACCCCGGGCAACTCGACGCATGGCGCGGCACCGGTAGCCTGCACGTGCGGGTCGGCCAGCCATTGCCGCAGCGTGTTCACCGGATTGGCGAGCCCTCCCGCCGCTTCGATCCGCGCGAGCCAGTCGGTGGTGTCGCCGCGCAGCAGCTCGGCCCCGACCGCCTCGACCAGCTCGCCGAGATGGGCAGCCCGCGTCTCGAAGCTCGCGTAGCGTGGGTCGGTCCGCAGGTCGGGTCTGTCGATCGCGCGGCACAGGGCGCTGAAGTGCTCTTCCTTGCTCAGCGTCACCGTGATCGATCCGTCACGGGTCCGATAGACCCCCGCCGGCGCGTTCAGCGCCGCCGGCTGTTCGCCCTCCAGCGCGGCCTGGATGATCTTCAGTCCCAGGAACGCGGCGCTGGACTGCATCAGTGAAATGTCCAGCCGCCGGCCCCCGTCGCCGGCCAGGCGCGCGTACAGCGCGGACGACACCGCCTGGAACGCATAGAGCCCCGTCAGCGTGTCGACGACCAGGAACCCGATGCGTCCCGGCCGCCCCTCGATGTCGCGGTTCACCGACATCATTCCCGAGAAGGCCTGGATCACCATGTCCGTTCCCGCGCGCTGCGCGTAGGGACCGTCCTGGCCGTAGCCGCTCACCGACGCGTAGATCAGACCGGGGTTGGTCGCGCGCAGCGCGTCGTAGCCCAGGCCCAGCCGCTGCGCCACACCCGGCCGGAAGCTCTCGATGACGACGTCGCACTGGTCGGCGATTCGTCGCACCACGTCCTGGGCGCCAGGGCGCTTGATGTCGATCGCCAGGCTGCGCTTTCCGCGGTTGCCGGCCAGCGCCAGCGCGCTCTGGTCGCCGTAGCGCCGGCCGATGCCGCGGCTCCAGTCGCCCTCGGGCGGCTCGAGCTTGGTCACCTGCGCACCGTGCTGCGCAAGAAGCATCGCGCAGTGCGGGCCGGCGAAGCCCTGGCTCGCGTCGAGCACCCGCAGTCCGCGAAAGGGCAACGGGTTCGCGGGATCACTCGTGCCGGAAGCTGCATCGTCGTCTCGCCGGTCTGTCACGTCGCCTCGCAGATCTGTCACGTTGCCTCGCTCGTCCATCGGTCGTCCATATGCCTCACCCCTGCACCGAGTAGCCGCCGTCGACCGGGATCGCGGTGCCGGTGAGGAAGTCCGACGCGGGGCTTGCCAGGAACACCGCGATTCCGGCGAAGTCTGCCGGATCGCCCCAGCGCCCGGCCGGCGTGCGCCCCAGCACGCGCTCGTGCAGGCCTTCGATGTTCTGTCGGCCCGTGCGAGTGAGCTCGGTGTCGATCCAGCCGGGCAGCACGCAGTTCACCTGGATGTTGTCCTTCGCCCAGGCGACCGCCATCGCACGAGCCATCTGCACGATGCCGCCCTTGGTGGCGCCGTACGGTCCGGTGAACGAGGCGCCGAAGATCGACATCATCGAACCGATGTCGATGATCTTGCCGCCGCCCTGCGCCTTCATGTGCGGGTACACCGCGTTGGACAGCACGAAGGCGCTGGTCAGGTTGGTGTCGATCATCTCGCGCCACTCGTCCAGCGAGTACTCCTGCGGCTGCTTGCGAATGTTGATGCCGGCGTTGTTCACCAGGATGTCGATCCGGCCGAACCGGCGAATCGTCTCTTCGATCAGCCGCCTGCATGCGCCCTCGTCGCGCACGTCGACCGCGATCGCCGCCGCCTTCGCGCCCAATGCCTCGAGCTCGCCGGCGGCCTGCGCGCTCTTCTCGGCGTTCCTGCCGGCCACCACGACGCTGGCGCCCGCCTGCGCGAGGCCGCGTGCCATGCCCAGTCCGATGCCGCCGTTGCCTCCGGTGACGATGGCCACTCGGCCCGTCAGGTCGAACATCTTCATTGCTGCGTCTCCCGGGATGCTGCAGGACATGACCGCGGGCGGTCCGCGATCGGCGGTCGTTGCAGCCCCGTAGTCTCGCAGCATCCCCGCGTTCGTTCCACCGCTGAAGGTCCGATTCGTCGGCCGCGGTCGGCTGCGGTATGAGGCTTGGCATGGGTCCCGCGTCATCCGGCCAGGGCCGCGGACAGGGAGCGGACGCTGCCGTCGCCCCTCGAGCGGCGTAACATCGGCCGAGGCAGGCGTGCGAAAAAAGAGGGAAGAAATGGCGATGAAGTACGTGAAACTGGGCCGCACCGGCCTCGACGTGTCCAGACTGTGCCTGGGCTGCATGAGCTACGGCGTGCCCGAACGGGGCAACCATCCCTGGTCGCTCGGCGAGGCGCAGAGCCGACCCTTCATCAAGCGCGCCCTCGATCTGGGGATCAACTTCTTCGACACCGCCAACACGTACTCCGACGGCACCAGCGAGGAGATCGTGGGCCGGGCGCTGACCGACTTCGCGCGTCGCGACGAACTGGTGATCGCGACCAAGGTCTGCATCCGGACGCGAGAGGGCCCCAACGGCGCGGGTCTGTCGCGCAAGGCGATCATGACCGAGATCGACGCGAGCCTGCGCCGGCTCGGCACCGACTATGTCGATCTCTACCAGATCCACCGATGGGACTATCGCACGCCGATCGAGGAAACGCTCGAGGCGCTGCACGACGTGGTCAAGGCGGGCAAGGCGCGCTACATCGGCGCGTCGTCGATGCACGCGTGGCAGTTCGCCAAGGCGCTGCACGTCTCCGAGCGCCACGGCTGGACGCGTTTCGTCACCATGCAGAACTACCTGAACCTGCTCTATCGCGAGGAGGAGCGCGAGATGCTGCCTCTGTGCCGGGACGAGGGCATCGGCGTGATCCCGTGGAGTCCGATGGCGCGAGGACGGCTCACCCGCGACTGGGACCAGAAGAGCGCGCGCACAGAGACCGACGAGTACGGGCGCACGCTGTACCTTGCGAGCACCGCGGAGGCCGACC
>JAHEDO010000305.1 GCA_024641185.1 Burkholderiaceae bacterium
CAGCGTGGCGGCGCCCCAGAAGCCGCGTTCCAGCGGCGCGCCGGTGACCAGCCGCACGGTGATCGCGGTGTACACCGGCGAACCCGCCATCAGCGCGGCGGCGGTGATCGGGTTGGTGTAACGCAGTCCGAGGTTGTACAAGATGAAAAAACTCGCCATCGCGAAGGTCATCGCCGCGAACCGCGCCAACGGCATCGGGACCGAGAAGGCGCGCCAGCCGATGGTCGCCGCGATGATCGAACCCAGCACGACGGTGGCCAGTGCCACGCGCAGCGGCGCCAGGAAGAAGGGATCGAAGGTCTTGAACATCACCGCGGTGAACGGGATGTTCATGCCCCAGAAGACGCTGGCGAACAGGTAGCTCGCGGTGCCGACCGCCAGTGCGCTGGTCGCGGCCGCAGTCGGCGCGGCGGACTGGTTCACGAGGCGAAGCCCGCGCGAACGCGGCCGATCGGTCCGAAGTCGGCGACGAGCCTGTCGCCCGGCCCGATGGCGATCGGCGCGAGGCAGGTGCCGGTGGTCACGACCTGGCCTGCCGCGAGGACCTGGCCGATGCCGGAGAGTTCGTTGGCGATCCAGGCCATCGCGATGCGCGGATCGCCGAGGACGTTCTCGCCCTTGCCATGCAGTCTCGCGCGGCCGGCGACGTCGCAGTCGACGGTATGGGCGCGCAGGTCGATCGCGCGCCAGTCGGCATCGGTCGCGGGCCCGAGGACGAAGCGGTGCGCGCAGGCGTTGTCGGCGATCAGCTGCGGCGCGCCGGCGTGCACGAAGTCCTCGTATCGCGAGTCTGGGATCTCGATCGCCGGGTGCAGTGTGCCGACCGCGTCGAGCACTTCGTCGATCGAGTACGGCACGGCCCGCGGCGCGAGGTCTCTGCCCATCCGGAAGGCGAACTCGACCTCGGCGACGCGCATCTGCGTGGCGCCCAGCGAGATCGTTGCGCCGTCGTCGTCGATCTGTCCCGACAGCAGGCGCCCCGCCAGCGGTCCGTCGACGCCGATGTGCGCCTGACCGGCCGCGCTGGTGGCGGCGATCTTCCATCCGTAGGGCGCGCGGCCGCTGAGTGCGAGGAGCGCCGCCTGGATCGCGTAGCCGTCGGCGCGCGTCGACGGACGGCACTGCTCCGGCAGCGCCTTCACGCGCTGCTGGGACTGCCAGGCGTTCCAGAGAATCCGCGCGGCCTCGCGCGCAAGCGAATCGTTCATCGTCAGTCCGCCGCAGGTCGCGCGCCGCGCGGGACGCGGGGCGGCGAAAGCTGCCGATGATGCCATGCCACGATGATTTCGTCGGCAATTCGCGCGACCGCGGCATGGACGGCGCCGTCGACCGGTTGCGAAAGTCCGCTCGCCGCTTCGAAGCCCTGCGCCTCGAGCGCGAAGCAGACGAGACGCGGCGGCAGCCGCCCCAGCGCGGTGCCGAGCGCGATCGCTTCGGCCAGGCCGAGACCGTGGCTGGACGTACGGCCGAGCGCATTGCGCAGCGGGGTCGCGCCGGCGTCGGCACCCGCGGCCAGCTCGAAGCGATGCAGGCTTCCGGGTGCGGCGCCGGAGACGGCGGCGTCGACCACGATCGCCATCGCCGCATCGCTCCAGGCGGCAACGATTGCCAGCGCATCCAGCCCGCCTCGGTGCAGGTCGATGCAGGCGCGGGCATCGTGTTCACCCAGGCTCGACAGTCGCTCGACGACGCGTTCGGCGATCACCAGGCCGATCGCGTCGTCGCCACGCAGGGTGTTCCCCAGACCGATCAGCGCGACACGGTCCCTTGCTTCCGCGGACTCGGCGCCATTCATGGGCGCTCGATCTCGAGCCTCAGAAAGTGCGTCGAACACGAGATGCACGGGTCGTAGTTGCGGATCGACTGTTCGCAGCGCGCCCGCAGCGCGTCGTCGGGAGAATCGACGAGGCGCTGCGCCAGCTCGCGCAGGTCGGCCTCGATCGTCGGCTGGTTCTGCGAGGTCGGCGGAACGATGCGCGCGGCACGCACCAGGCCGGCGTCGTCGAAGCGGTAGCGGTGCCATAGCAGGCCGCGCGGCGCTTCGGTCGCGCCGAAACCAATGCCGGCACGGGGCGCCACGTCCGGGTGCGGCGGATCGGGCGCCTGGTAGCCCTCGATCAGCCCGATCGCCACGTCCAGTGCGTGGACCACTTCCAGTCCGCGCGCGAGGATGCTCATGAAGGGGTTCCGGCAGGGCAGCGCGAGGCCGATGTCGGCCATCAGCGAGCGCGCCAGCGGTGAGAGCGTTGCGGCGTTCAGATTCAGCCGTGCCAGCGGCCCGACCAGGTAGGGCCCGCGCTCGCGGATCACCGAATGCAACGCGGTCGAGTGCGCCACCTGTCGCTCCTCGAAGTGATCCTCGTAGCCGTGCGCGTCGGTGTCGATGCCGGCGCTCGACACGATCCGCCCCTCGTTCATCGGGTACTCGGTGTCGTGGCGCAGCGCGACGAACTCGTAGTCGCGCTCGAAGGCCGGGAACTCCAGGCCCGCCGCCCAGCGCACCGACCGCGCGGCCGCGTCGCGTGCGCGCTGAAGCGGCTCGCGCAGCGCCCGCAGCTCGCCGACCGCGGGCGCCCGGAAAAAGCCTCCGGCCCGCACGTTGATCGGGTGGATCTCGCGCCCGCCGACGACGCGAACGATCGCGTTGCCCGCTTTCTTCATCTGCAGCGCGCTCTCGACCAGCTCGCGGTCGTCGCGCGCCATCTCGATCGCACTGTCGTAGCCGAGAAAGTCCGGGGCGTGCAGCATGAACATGTGCAGAACGTGGCTCTCGATCCACTCGCCGCAGTACAGCAACTGGCGAAGTGCGCGGACCCGGGCGTCGATCGTGACGCCGAACGCGTCCTCGATCGCCTGCACCGCGCTCATCTGGTAGGCCACCGGGCAGATCCCGCAGATGCGCGCGACGATATCGGGCACCTCGTCGAACCCGCGTTCGCGCAGGAACGCTTCGAAGAAGCGGGGTGGCTCGAAGATCCTCAGCTCCGCGTGTTCGACCCGGCGGTCGCGGATCCTCAGGTGCAGCGCTCCTTCGCCTTCGACGCGCGCGAGGGTGTCGACCTTGATGGTTCTGGTGCTCATGGCGAACCGGGTTCGGCGCGTTCGCGGTTGCCGTCTGACGCACTGGCTTTCTGCTCGTCGAGGTCGCGCTGCGATTTTCTCTGCGCTTCGCTCTGCGCTTCGCTCTGCGCTTCGCTCTGCGCTTCGCTCTGCGCTTCGCTCTGCGCTTCGCTCTGCGCTTCGCTCTGTCGCCGGAACGGTTC
>JAHEDO010000091.1 GCA_024641185.1 Burkholderiaceae bacterium
GACCGACGCTCAGATCCTGCAGCCCGTGCTGGGCGACGGCAGCTTCGCATCCTCGCTCGAACTTTTCGGTGGCGAGCCCATCTGGAAAGCCAATCCGAAGATCGTCGAGACGATCCGAGAGCGCGGCAACCTGTTCAACGCGTTCAAGCACACGCACAGCTACATGCACTGCTGGCGGCACAAGACGCCGGTGATCTACCGTGCGTCCAGCCAGTGGTTCGCCGGCATGGACGTGAAACCGAAGGACGGGGGACCGACGTTGCGCGAGTCGGCGCTCAAGGGCGTCGAGGCGACCGCGTTCTATCCCGCGTGGGGCAAGGCGAGACTGCACGGGATGATCGCCAACCGTCCCGACTGGACGCTGTCGCGCCAGCGGCAGTGGGGCGTGCCCATGGCCTTCTTCGTGCACAGGGAGACGGGCGAACTTCACCCGAAGACACCCGAACTGATCGAAGCTGTCGCGCAGCGCATCGCGCGCGACGGCATCGAAGCCTGGCAGCGGCTCGACCCCGCGGAGCTGCTCGGCGACGACGCCGCGAACTACGAAAAGAACCGGGACACGCTCGACGTGTGGTTCGACTCCGGCACCACGCACGCGACGGTGCTGCGCGGCTCGCACAAGGACGTGTCGCACTTCCCCGCGGACATGTACCTGGAGGGTTCGGATCAGCATCGCGGCTGGTTCCACTCGTCGCTGCTCACCTCGTCGATGCTCAACGGCGTTCCGCCGTACAAGTCGCTGCTCACGCACGGCTTCGTGGTCGACGGCGAGGGCAAGAAGATGTCCAAGTCGATGGGCAATACGCTGGCGCCACAGAAGATCTCCGACACGCTGGGCGCCGAGATCCTGCGCCTGTGGGTCGCGAGCACAGACTACTCGGGCGAGCTGTCGATCTCCGACGAGATTCTCAAACGCGTGGTCGAGGCCTATCGGCGCATCCGCAACACGCTGCGCTTCCTTCTCGCCAACGTGGCGGACTTCGACCCCAGGACCGACGCGCTACCGACGGCCGAACTCTTCGAGATCGATCGCTACGCGATTGCGTTGACCGCGGCATGGCAGAAGAACATCGAGGACGATCTCGCCAAGTTCGAGTTCCACCCGGTGGTCGGCAAGCTGCAGACCTTCTGCTCGGAGGACCTCGGCGCGTTCTACCTGGACATCCTGAAGGACCGCCTCTACACGACCGCCGCGGACAGCCGCGCGAGACGCTCGGCGCAGACCGCGCTGCATCACGTCACCAGCGCGCTGCTCCGCGTCATGGCACCCATCCTGTCCTTCACGGCCGAGGAAGCGTGGCCGCTGTTCGCGCCTGATCTCTGGAAGGCGCACGGCGAGACGATCTTCAGTCAGACCTTCCACGAGTTTCCCGCGGTGTCCGACGCGCACCTGTTGCTCGCCAAGTGGTCGCGCGTCAGGGAGATTCGCGCCGACGTGCTGCGCAGCCTCGAGGAAGTGCGCACTGCAGGCAAGATCGGCTCTTCGCTTCAGGCCGAAGTGCGCCTGCGCGTGACCGGCGAGGACCACGATCTGCTCGCCACGCTGGGCGACGACCTGCGGTTCGTGCTGATCACGTCTCAGGCGAGCCTGCAACGGGTGCCCGACGCCGAGGCAACCGGCATCGACGTGACCCCCAGTGGCCATGCGAAGTGCGAGCGCTGCTGGCACTGGCGCGCCGACGTCGGCGCCGACGCGGCGCACCCGGGCATCTGCGGACGCTGCGTGAGCAACCTGCGCGGCGACGGCGAGCCCCGGGCGTTCGCCTGAGACTGCCGGGAGCGCTGCACCATGGCACAGTCCCGCGGATCGAACCGACTGGCCGGCTGGCTGATGATGGCCGCCGCCCTGGTTCTGCTGGACCAGCTCAGCAAGTTCGCGATCCTCCACAGCCTGCGCTTCTCGCAGCGGCTGCCGGTGATCTCCGGGGTGTTCGATCTGACGCTCGTCTACAACACGGGCGCAGCCTTCAGTTTCCTCGCGGGCGCCGGCGGCTGGCAACGCTGGCTCTTCACCGGCGTCGGGGCGGCGGCGGCCGGCTTCATCGGCTGGCTCCTCTGGCGGCACGGTTCGCAGAAACTCTTCGCGTTCAGCCTGACGCTGATTCTCGCCGGCGCGCTGGGCAACCTGATCGACCGGATTCGGCTCGGCAAGGTGGTCGACTTCCTGCTCGTGTACCACCACCCCTGGTACTTCCCGGCGTTCAACCTCGCCGACAGCGCGATCACCGTCGGCGCCGCATTGCTGATCATCGACGAACTGCGGCGGGTGCGCCGCGCACGCGGCTGACGCAGGCGACCACGGCCAAGGGTGCTGCGCGGACTGCGCCTCCCCCCGGCGCGGCCGGATCAGGCTGACCGCGCGGTGGCGAGAACGGCCGCCAAGCCGCTTGCGCCGCTCGCCCGTGTGATACAAAGCAACTCATGGAACTCGCCAACCGCCACATACTTCTCGGCGTGACCGGCGGCGTCGCCGCCTACAAGGCCGCCGAACTCGCTCGCGAGCTGCAGCGCCACGGCGCGACGGTACAGGTGGTCATGACCGAGGCCGCCACGCGCTTCGTCACCGCGGTGACATTCCAGGCGCTGACCGGCCGGCGGGTGTTCACCGATCAGTGGGATTCGAGCATTCCGAACAACATGGCGCACATCGAACTGTCGCGCCAGGCTGACGCGATACTGATCGCGCCCGCCACCGCGGACTTCCTGGCCAAGCTCGCGCACGGCCGGGCCGACGACCTGCTCTCCACGCTGTGCCTGGCGCGCAGTTGCCCGCTGCTGGTTGCACCCGCGATGAACCGCGAGATGTGGGCCAACCTCGCCACGCAGCGCAACGCTGCGCAACTCGTCGAAGACGGCGTCGCACTGCTCGGCCCGGACAGCGGAGACCAGGCTTGCGGCGAGACCGGCATGGGACGGATGCTCGAGCCGCAGGACCTCGTCGAGGAGACCGTCGCGTTCTTTGCGCCCAAGGCGCTGGCATCGCGCCGCGTGCTGATCACCGCCGGGCCGACCTTCGAGCCGATCGACCCGGTTCGCGGAATCACCAACCTGTCCTCGGGCAAGATGGGCTTTGCGATCGCGCGTGCCTGCCGCCACGCCGGCGCCGACGTCACCCTGGTGGCAGGGCCGACCACGCTGCCGACTCCCCGAGGTGTCGCCCGGATCGACGTGACCACCGCGCAGCAGATGTTCGAAGCGGTGACCGGTTCGCTGGATCTCGCACCCCGCACTGACGCCTTCGTCGCGGTGGCTGCGGTCGCCGACTGGCGCGTGTCCAACGCGAGCACCAGCAAGCTGAAAAAGACCGAAGGCGGCGGGCCGCCAGCCCTGCAATTCGCCGAGAACCCCGACATCCTGGCCA
Organism: Burkholderiaceae bacterium; assembly: GCA_024641185.1. GTDB lineage: Bacteria > Pseudomonadota > Gammaproteobacteria > Burkholderiales > Burkholderiaceae_E > Quisquiliibacterium. Next base: position 3,362 of record JAHEDO010000091.1, read on the forward strand.
GCGTCGCCGCGCGCCCGGACGCGCCGTATTGTGTGGGGTTCGCCGCCGAGAGCGAAAACCTCGAGAAGAACGGGCAGGACAAGCGCACGCGCAAGGGCGTGCCGCTGCTGGTGGCCAACATCGGCCACGCGACCTTCGGCCGCGACGACAACGAACTGCTGATCATCGATGCGCAGGGCACCCGAACGCTCGAGCGCGCGAGCAAGAACGTGCTCGCCGCCCAGCTGGTCGCGTTGATCGCGTCACGGCTCGGCGCGAGTTGAACCGCCTCCTGGCGCCGCGGAGAACAGCGTGATCGACTGGAACGAACCCAAGGACGGCGACTTCGTCACCTACGTCGAGAACCTGGTGAAGCTGCCCGAGGGCATGCGGGTGGCCTCCAACGACGCGTCGCCCGGCGAGGTCGGCCGAGGCCGACCAATGCGCCAGCGGTTGATCGACAGGGTGAAACCCGTATCGGAGCAACTTCAGGCCGGCGCGTCCGGCACCGACGCGGTCACGGCGCGCAAGCTCGCGGAATCGGCCGGGAACGGTGCCCAGGCCTGGGGACGCAGCGTCGAAAGCATCTTCGGGAACGCAGAGCGCGGACCCCAGCGGGCCGACGCGGGCGATGACGCCCATGGGTTCGGACGCTCCACGGCGGGCGCGGCGGCAAGGCGCGAGGCGACGCTCGACACCGAGCAGGTAGCGCGCTTCCTTGCGAAATGGATCGGCCGCGTGGGCAACTTCATGATCCTGGTAGGCATCGCACTGGTCGCCGTCTCCTTCGCCGAACGCCCGTTCTTCAACGTCGATCCGGGCACCGGCATGGTGGCGACCGTCGTGGGCGCAGTACTGAGACGACTTGCAGGAAAGGTTGCATGAAGCTCGAGATCAAGATCCTGGATCCGCGGGTGCGCGAGCAGCTTCCCGCGTATGCCACATCCGGCAGCGCAGGGCTGGACCTGCGTGCATGCCTCGAAGCGCCCCTGGTGCTCGAGCCCGGCCAGGCGGAACTCGTTCCGACAGGCATCGCGATCCACCTGGCGGACCCGGGATACGCGGCGATGATCCTGCCTCGCTCGGGGCTCGGCCACAAGCACGGCGTCGTGCTGGGCAATCTCGTCGGCCTGATCGATTCCGACTACCAGGGCCAGCTGATGGTCTCGTGCTGGAATCGGGGACAGGCGCCATTCACGATCGCGCCGATGGAGCGCATCGCGCAGATGGTCATCGTGCCGGTGGTGCAGGCGAGCTTCGCGATCGTCGATGAATTCGCCAGCAGCGAGCGCGGCGCGGGCGGATTCGGCAGCACCGGCAGTCGCTGAGTCGCTGAGTCGCTCGTTGCGGGCGCGGCGCGCCCGGCTTAACGTGCCGCCAGCACCATCTGCTCGAGCTTCACCGTGTCGGCGACGAAGAGCCGGATTCCCTCGGCGAGTTTCTCGGTGGTCATCGCGTCCTCGTTGAGCTCGAAGCGGAAGTGCTTCTCGTCGAAGCGCACACGCTCAATGTGCATGTGCTGCGCGGCCACGGGGTCGAGCCTGCGCGGGACCGGCGCCTCGGACTGGCGCAGTTGTTCCAGGAGATCCGGACTGATCGTCAGCAGGTCGCAGCCCGCGAGCGCCAGGATCTGCCCGGCGTTTCGAAGGCTCGCACCCATCACCTCGGTCTGGTAGCCGAACTTCTTGAAGTACTCGAAGATGCGGCGCACCGACTGCACACCGGGGTCGTCCTCGCCCGTGTAGTCGACGCCGTCGCGCTTTCGATACCAGTCGTGGATGCGCCCGACGAAGGGCGAGATCAGCGTCACACCGGCGTCCGCGCAGGCTACCGCCTGCGTAAACGAGAACAGCAGCGTCAGGTTGCAGCGGATGCCGTCGTTTTCCAGGCGTTCGGCCGCGCGGATCCCCTCCCAGGTGGAGGCGACATTGATCAGCACTCGCTCCCGGCCGATGCCCGCCGCCCCGTAGAGATCGACGATCCGGTGCGCCTTGGCGACGGTGCCTTCGATGTCGAAGGACAGCCGCGCATCGACCTCCGTCGAAACGCGGCCCGGAATGATCCCGAGGATCTCGCGCCCGAAGCGCACCAGCAGCCGGTCGCAGACCTCGGCCGCGGTGTCCTGCGGATGGGCCGCAGCGATTTCGTCGAGCAGTGGTCGGTATTCCGGCTTGCCGACCGCCCTCAGGATCAGCGTCGGGTTGGTCGTCGCGTCTCGCGGCGCGTACGCGCGCATCGAATTGAAGTCACCGGTGTCGGCGACCACCGTGGTGAATTGCTTGAGCTGGTCGAGAGCGGACATTGGAATGTGTTGGTTCGGACGTCCGGCCTGCGCCCGCGAGGTCTTGCGGCCGTCTACGTCAGGTCCCGATTATGACCGATCTCACTGCCCCGGCCGGCGGGTGTGGGATCATTGGAGGTTTGCCCGGCATGGCGTCGGGTGCTCGCCTGGCCCGGATCTCGGGGCGTTTGCACGATCCGTACGCTCATTCATCGATACCATGATTTTCGTCACCGGCGGCGCCGGCTTCATCGGCTCGAACTTCATCCTCGACTGGCTGGCCGCGGACGGGCGGCCCCGGCACGCGGACTCCGACGAGGCGGTGCTCAACATCGACCGCCTCACCTACGCCGGCAATCTCGAGAATCTCGCCGCCGTCGAGCGCGATCCGCGCTATCGGTTCGAGAGGCTCGACATCTGCGAGCGCGACGCGCTGCTCGCGCTGATGCGCACCCACCGTCCGCGCGCGATCCTGCATTTCGCCGCGGAGAGCCACGTGGACCGGTCCATCCGGGGGCCCGGAGAGTTCGTGCGCACGAACATCGAGGGCACGTTCGCGCTGCTGGAGGCGACGCGCGCCTACCGTGGCGAACTGTCGGCGAGCGAGAGCGAGGCATTTCGCTTCCTGCATGTGTCCACCGACGAGGTCTATGGTTCGCTCGGGCCGCGCGATCCGGCGTTCTCGGAAACGACGCCGTACCAGCCGAACAGCCCTTACTCGGCATCGAAAGCGGCCTCGGATCACCTGGTGCGCGCCTACCACCACACCTACGGACTGCCGACGCTGACCACCAACTGCTCGAACAACTACGGGCCGCTGCAGTTCCCCGAGAAGCTGATCCCGCTGATCATCGCCAACGCGCTCGCCGGCAAGCCGCTGCCGGTCTACGGCGACGGCATGAACGTACGCGACTGGCTTTACGTTGGCGACCACTGCACCGCGCTGCGTCGCGTCCTGGCGGCCGGTCGCCCGGGCGAGACCTACAACATCGGCGGCAACAACGAGATGACCAACATCGCGGTGGTGCGCACCGTATGCCGACTGCTCGACGAATTGCGCCCCGACGCGCAGGGCCCGCGCGAGCGGCTGATCAGTTTCGTCACCGATCGCCCCGGACACGACCGCCGCTACGCAATCGACGCACGAAAGATCGCCGGTGAACTCGGCTGGCAGCCCTCGGAGACCTTCGAGACCGGGCTGGCCAAGACGGTTCGCTGGTACCTCGACCACCAGGACTGGGTCGCGCACATCCTGTCGGGCGCGTACAAGGACTGGATCGCAGCAAACTACACGGGACGCTGAACACGATGAAAGGAATCATCCTCGCCGGCGGATCCGGCACCCGGCTGCACCCGGTCACGCTCGCCGTGTCCAAGCAGCTGTTGCCGATCTACGACAAACCGATGATCTACTATCCGCTGTCCACGCTGATGCTCGCGGGCATCCGCGAGATCCTGATCATCTCGACTCCGCAGGACACGCCTCGCTTCGAGCAATTGCTCGGTGACGGGTCCAAGTGGGGGCTGCAGCTGTCTTACGCGGTGCAACCCGCGCCCGAGGGCCTGGCGCAGGCGTTCATCATCGGCGAGCGCTTCGTCGGGGACTCCCCGTGCGCGCTGGTGCTGGGCGACAACATCTTCTACGGCCACGACCTCGCCAAGGACCTGCTCGCCGCCGCCGCGCGAGACCAGGGCGCCACGGTGTTTGCCTACCCGGTGCAGGATCCCGAGCGCTACGGTGTCGTCGAGTTCGACGCCGACGGCCGCGCGGTCAGCCTGGAGGAAAAGCCGGCGCGCCCGAAGTCGCGCTACGCGGTCACCGGGCTGTATTTCTACGACAGACAGGTTGTCGAAATCGCCAAGGCACTGAAGCCGTCCGCACGCGGAGAACTCGAGATCACCGACGTCAACCGGATCTACCTGGAGCGGGGTGCGCTCGAGGTCCGGGTGATGGGCCGCGGCCATGCCTGGCTCGACACCGGGACGCACGAGTCTCTGATCGAGGCGTCGCTCTTCGTGCAGACGCTGGAGAAGCGCCAGGGACTGAAGATCGCCTGTCCCGAGGAGATCGCCTATCGCCTGGGTTATGTCGACGCGAAACAGCTCGAGGCGCTGGCCGCACCGCTCGCCAAGAACGGGTACGGGCAGTACCTGCTGGGCGTACTGCGCGATCGCGTGTTCTGACCGCAAGCGGCGCGAAACGAACCAAGGAAGAAGGCGGCGGCGCCGCCACATGCTCACGATGAATGTGACCCAGACCTCATTGACGGGTGTCCTGCTGATCGAACCGAAAGTGTTCGGCGACGAGCGGGGCTTCTTTTTCGAAAGCTTCAACGCCCGCGCTTTCCGCGAAGCCACGGGCGTGACGCGCGACTTCGTGCAGGACAACCACTCGCACTCGCGCCACGGCGTACTGCGAGGGCTGCACTACCAGATCGAGCAGGCGCAGGGGAAGCTGGTGCGCACGGCGACCGGCGAGGTGTTCGACGCGGTCGTCGACCTGCGCCGCAGCTCGCCGACCTTCGGCCGCTGGGAAGGGTTCGTGCTGTCGGCGCAGAACAAGCGGATGCTGTGGGTGCCGCCGGGGTTCGGTCACGGGTACCTGGTGCTGTCCGAGTCGGCCGACTTCCTTTACAAGACCACCGACTACTACGCGCCTCAGCACGAACGCTGCGTGATCTGGAACGACCCCACGATCGGCGTGCAGTGGCCATTGCCGGGCGACGAACTCATTCTTTCGGCAAAGGACCGGGTCGGCATACCGTTCGCCGACGCAGAGGTCTTTCCTTGATCGACTCGAGGCTGGCGCCGATGCGCCGGGCGGTCGCCGCGAACGCGCGACCGGTGTCGCACTGGCTGCGCCGGCGATGAGGATCCTGGTCACCGGCGTCACCGGCCAGGTCGGCCGGGATCTCCTGGGCGCGCTCGCGCCGCTGGGCGAGGTGATCGGCGTGGACCGCGGGCAGCTCGACCTGATGTCGCCCGACGCGATCCGCGCGACGGTGCGCAGCGTCGCACCGGCGCTGATCTTCAATCCGGCCGCCTATACCGCCGTCGACCGGGCGGAATCGGAGCCCGACGCGGCAATGCAGGTGAACGGGGTCGCGCCCGGCGTGCTGGCCGAAGAAGCTCGCCGCCTCGGTGCGCGCCTGGTGCACTACTCGACCGACTATGTCTTCGACGGTCAGAACCCCGGGCCGTACACGGAGAGCGACGCCACCGCGCCGCTCGGCGTCTACGGCGCAACGAAACTCGCCGGCGAGCGCGCGATTGCGGCCGTCGGCTGCCGCCACCTGATCCTGCGCACGAGCTGGGTCTACAGCCTGCACGGCCGCAACTTCCTCACCACGATGCACCGGCTCGCAGGCGAACGCGACGAGTTGCGCGTCGTCGACGACCAGCGCGGCTCGCCGACGTCCAGCGCGCAGATCGCGCAGGCGAGCGCCCGAACGGTCGCGCGCTGGCTCGACGAGGCAGACTCGGAGCCTGGCCGCGACGGCGTCTATCACATGACCTGCGCGGGTTCGACGACCTGGTGCGGATTCGCCCGCGCGATCGTCGCCCGCCTGGCCGCGGTTTCGCAGGCGCTGGGCAGCCCCCCGCCCGAGCACAGCCCGACGGTGACCGCGATCGCGACCGCGGACTTCCCTACCCCGGCGCGGCGACCGGCGAACTCGGTGCTCGACAACGCAAGACTGCGGGCGGCCTTCGGCGTGGCGCTGCCATCGTGGGAGAGCGCGCTGGATGCGCTGCTGACAGTACCGGCATCGCACCCCTGAACGATCGCCAGCCGGCATCGCCTGCGAGAGAGGTCAGCAAACCGCCGGGGTCAACGAACCGGTGGGGTCAGCGAACCGCTCGGGTCAGCGAGCCGCTCGGGTCAGCGATCCGTTCGGGTCAGCGAGCCGCTCGGGTCAGCGATCCGTTCGGGTCAGCGAACCGCTCGGCTCAGCGCGGCGAGCGCAGCAGTGACGCCAGCGCGACGACCGCGCCCGTGCCGAGCGCCAGGAAGCCCATCAGGCTCCATAGTGCGAACGGAACCCCCAGAAACGGCAGGTTGGCCTCGTTGCATGGCGCGTCCGCGAAGAACATCCAGGGCGCGATCTCGTGCAGCGACAGCGCCATGATCACCTTGTCGGCCAAGCTCAGCGCGCAGGAATCGCTCCTGGACGCAACGAAGTGCAGGTAGAGCGCCGATGCGGCGCCCGCGGTCGCCAACGCATCGGCAGCGAGGGCGGCTGCGATCTGGGCGACCCGCACGCGCGCCGACAGAGCGCCCAGCGTGCAGACCACCGCGATCAGCACGAACACCAGCCGCTGCAACACGCACCAGGCACAGGGGTGCTTGTCGAAGGCGTGCTGAAGCGAGAGTCCGAGAACGAGGGCGGCGACGCTCCCCGCCGCGCAGGCGACGAGGATCCGAGTGGGAAACGTCAGACGATCAGCCAAACATGTCCTTCCAGATGTTGAGCGCCCAGGCCTTCGCGTAGATGCCCTCGAGTTCGGTCGGCGCGTCGGACACGCCGCCCGCCCCCGAAATCGCCAGCATCGTCTTCTTCCCGGCGTCGTAGTGGTGCACCGACGCGACGTGAATCACTTCCCGGTCATCGACGAAACTGTAGCAGGTGTTGGTCATCGTTGCGGGTCGGGGCGCACGTCCGTGCAACATTTCGACGATCGCCGCCGCCGCCGCCTTGCCGTGCTGGTTCGCCATGTGCCCCGACTTCGGCATCGCCGGCGCCGGCAGGGTGGCATCGCCCAGCACGTGGACGCCTTCGGCGGCGGTCGACTCGAGCGTGACCCAGTCGACCTGGCACCACCGGCCGTTCGCGTTGACGAGGCCGGCGCTGTGCGCGATCGCGCCGGCGGTCTGCGGCGGCACCACGTTCAGCACGTCGGCGCGGACCTGATCGCCGAACTCCGTGATCGCGGTGCGCGTACGCCTATCCACCTCGGTGACGTTGCTGCCTGGACGATAGTCGATGATGCCCGCGTACCGGCCGTTCCAGACGCTGGTGAAGAGCGGTCCCTTCGAGGTGATGCCCGGGTTCGCGTCGAGGACGATGATCTTCGAGCGCGGCTTGCGCGTCTTGAAGTAGTGCGCAACCTGGCACACGCGCTCGTACGGCCCCGGCGGGCAACGATACGGCAGCATCGGGATGGTCAGCACGTAGACGCCGCCGTCCGGCATCTCCTCGAGCTGATGGCGCAGCGCGACGGTCTGCGGACCGGCCTTCCATGCGTGCAGGATCGTCTTCTGCGCCTCGGTGTCGAGCCCCTGCACCGCGCCGAAGCTGAAGTCGACGCCCGGCGAAACGATGAGGCGATCGTAACGCTGACTGCCGGACGTGCCGAGCACGACGCGCCTGTTTGCCGGATCGATCGCCTGGACCTCGTCGACGATCACCGTCACGCCGAGCGCGCGCAGCCCTTCGTATCCGACGGTCTGCTCCCCGATGGTCCGCGACCCACCCAGCACGAGGTTCGAAAGCGGACAGGAGACGAACTGCGCAGCGCGGTCGACCAGCACTACTTCCAGGGCGGGTCCGCCCCAGTGCTTCAGGTACCTGGCTGCGGTAGCGCCGCCGTAGCCCGCCCCGACCACGACCACGCGCGCCGCCGCCCTGCTCGTCATCCTGGGCGCAGGTGACGCACAGGCGCCGAGCGCGCCGAGCGCCGTCCCGGCGCCCAGCGCCCTGACGATGCGCCGGCGGGAGCCGTCAAACCGGTCCATGTCGCCCCTTGTCGCCACTACCGGGTCGAGAAGTAGTCGGCGAGCAAAAAGATCTGCTCTTCGGTGAAGCCCCTGGACAACTGGTGCATGACCGTCGCCGGGCGCGCGCCGGTCCGAAATGCGCTCATCTGCTCGATGAAGTAGGCGCGCTGCATGCCCGCCAGCGGCGCAATGGCGCCGTCGCGACTCGCATGGCCGTCGGTGCCGTGGCAGTTCGCGCACGCCCCCGCGAGGTAGCGCGCGTCCTGCGCTAGCGCGCCGGCGGGGACGACGCACAACGCCAATGCGGCGAACGCGGCGAGAGGAATCTTCATGGGCTCCTCCCCTTCGAAGTCCAGGTCGGCCTGGGTTCCTGCGCGCGGATCAGTCGCGGTTGAACCTGCCGCGATGGAACCTGTCGCCCCTTGCTGCGTCAGGCCTGAGCGACTTCGGCCTGCTCCTCGCCTT